>NZ_VWXJ01000010.1:0-244074 GCF_011752535.1 Pantoea sp. Tr-811 | reverse complement strand
GAAGACGACATCGTCGCCGCGTGCCTGATGTGCCGCGATGGCCAGGTCGTGCGCAAGAACGGCTAAGGAGCACGACAATGGAAGACATGCTGATTTCCCACGGCATCTACAACCTGATCATCTTCGTGCTGGCCATCTACGTGGGCTACCACGTGGTGTGGAACGTCACCCCGGCGCTGCACACCCCGCTGATGGCCGTCACCAACGCCATCTCGGCCATCGTCATCGTCGGCGCCATGCTGGCCGCGGCCCTGACCGTGACCCCGGCCGGCAAGCTGATGGGCACCCTGGCCGTGGCCCTGGCGGCGGTCAACGTGTTCGGTGGCTTCCTGGTCACCCGCCGCATGCTTGAGATGTTCAAGAAGAAAACCAAGAACGAGGCGCAGAAGTAAGCATGAGCATGAATCTGGTAACGCTCCTCTACCTCGTCGCCTCGGTGTGCTTCATCCAGGCGCTCAAGGGCCTGTCGCACCCGACCACCTCGCGGCGCGGCAACCTGTTCGGCATGATCGGCATGGGGATTGCCATCCTCACCACCGTCGGCCTCATCTACAAGCTTGGCGCTGAGCTGGCCACCGCCGGCATCGGCTACGTGCTGGTCGGCCTGCTGGTCGGCGGCACCGCCGGTTCGATCATGGCCAAGCGCGTCGAGATGACCAAGATGCCGGAGCTGGTCGCCTTCATGCACAGCATGATCGGCCTGGCGGCGGTGTTCATTGCCATCGCCGCCGTGCTCGAACCGCAGTCGATGGGCATCGTTGCTGCCATCAGCGACCCGATCCCCACCGGTAACCGCCTGGAACTGTTCCTCGGTGCAGCCATCGGTGCCATCACCTTCTCCGGTTCCGTGATCGCCTTCGGCAAGCTGTCGGGCAAGTACAAGTTCCGCCTGTTCCAAGGCGCACCGGTACAGTTCGCCGGCCAGCACAAGCTGAACCTGATCCTGGGCCTGGCCACCATCGCCCTCGGCCTGCTATTCACCTTCACCGGCCACTACAGCGCCTTCACCCTGATGCTGGCCCTGGCCTTCGTCATGGGTGTGCTGATCATTATTCCGATCGGTGGCGCCGACATGCCGGTGGTGGTGTCGATGCTCAACAGCTACTCGGGCTGGGCCGCGGCCGGTATCGGCTTCTCGCTGAACAACTCGATGCTGATCATCGCAGGCTCGCTGGTTGGCTCGTCCGGTGCCATCCTCTCGTACATCATGTGCAAGGCGATGAACCGCTCGTTCTTCAACGTCATCCTCGGCGGCTTCGGCGGCGACACCGATGCCGGCGCCGCGCAAGGCTCGAAAGAGCAGCGCCCGGTGAAATCCGGTTCGGCCGACGATGCCACCTTCCTGCTCAGCAACGCCGACAGCGTGATCATCGTGCCGGGCTACGGCCTGGCGGTGGCCCGCGCCCAGCATGCACTGAAAGAGCTGACCGAGAAGCTGACCCACAACGGCGTGACCGTGAAGTACGCGATTCACCCGGTGGCAGGCCGTATGCCCGGGCACATGAACGTGCTGCTGGCCGAAGCCGAAGTGCCGTACGACCAGGTGTTCGAGATGGAAGACATCAACGCCGAGTTCGGCCAGGCCGACGTGGTGCTGGTGCTGGGCGCCAACGACGTGGTCAACCCGGCGGCGAAGAACGATCCGAAGTCGCCAATCGCCGGCATGCCGATCCTGGAAGCCTTCAAGGCCAAGACCATCATCGTCAACAAGCGCTCCATGGCCAGCGGCTACGCAGGCCTGGACAACGAACTGTTCTACCTGGACAAGACCATGATGGTGTTCGGTGACGCGAAGAAGGTCATCGAGGATATGGTCAAAGCCGTGGAGTAAGGCTTTTCGCTAAAAGCCCTGCGTTATATAGAAGGCCCCGGCGAGAATTCTCCCGGGGCTTTTGCTTTCAATGATCCAGATCAACGGCTCTATCTTGAGCCTTCTCATACGACCATGGTCGTGGGACGGCATTGGGCGAAATCTCTAGACTGCGCCTCAGTAGTTTCAGTAGCCCGAGATAACAATCCATGTACCGTGATCGTATCCGCTTGTCCTCCCTGCACAGCAAGGTAATGAGTGCGGCTGATGCCGCTGGTCTGATCGAGGACGGCATGACCGTCGGCATGAGCGGTTTCACCCGCGCCGGCGAAGCCAAGGCCGTACCGCATGCACTGGCCGAACGTGCCAAGCAGTCGCCACTGAAAATCAGCCTGATGACCGGCGCCAGCCTGGGCAACGACCTCGACAAGCAACTGACCGAAGCCGGCGTGCTGGCCCGGCGCATGCCGTTCCAGGTCGACAGCACCCTGCGCAAGGCCATCAACGACGGCCAGGTGATGTTCATCGACCAGCACCTGTCGGAAACCGTCGAGCAACTGCGCAACCAGCAGCTCAAGCTGCCGGACATCGCGGTCATCGAAGCCGTGGCCATTACCGAGCAGGGCCATATCGTGCCGACCACCTCGGTGGGTAACTCGGCCAGCTTCGCGATCTTCGCCAAGCACGTGATCGTCGAGATCAACCTGTCGCACAACGCCAACCTCGAAGGCCTGCACGACATCTATATCCCGACCTACCGCCCGACCCGTACCCCGATCCCGTTGGTGAAGGTGGACGACCGCATCGGCAGCACCGCCATCCCGATCGACCCGGCCAAGATCGTCGGCATCGTCATCAGCGACCAGCCAGACTCGCCATCCACCGTGCTGCCGCCGGATGACGAAACCCAAGGCATCGCCAACCACCTGATCAACTTCCTCAAGCAGGAAGTTGACGCTGGGCGTATGACCAACAAGCTCGGCCCGCTGCAAGCTGGCATTGGCAGCATCGCCAACGCGGTGATGTGCGGCCTGATCGAGTCGCCGTTCGAAGACCTGACCATGTACTCCGAAGTGCTGCAGGACTCGACCTTCGACCTGATCGACGCCGGCAAGCTGCGCTTTGCCTCGGGCAGCTCCATCACCCTGTCGAGCCGCCGCAATGCCGACGTGTTCGGCAACCTGGAGCGTTACAAGGACAAGCTGGTGCTGCGCCCGCAGGAAATCTCCAACCACCCTGAAGTGGTGCGCCGCCTCGGCATCATCGGCATCAACACGGCCCTTGAGTTCGACATCTATGGCAACGTCAACTCCACGCACGTGTGCGGCACCAAGATGATGAACGGCATTGGTGGTTCCGGCGACTTCGCCCGCAACGCCCACCTGGCGGTGTTCGTCACCAAGTCGATTGCCAAGGGCGGCGCGATTTCCAGCGTGGTGCCGATGGTCAGCCACGTCGACCACACCGAGCACGATGTCGACATCCTGGTCACCGAGCAGGGCCTGGCCGACCTGCGTGGCCTGGCGCCGCGCGAGCGCGCCCGGGCGATCATCGACAACTGCGTGCACCCCGACTACCGCGCTGCGCTGAACGACTACTTCGACCGCGCCTGCCAGCGTGGCGGGCACACCCCGCACATCCTGCGTGAAGCGCTGAGCTGGCACGAGAACCTGGAAGAAACCGGGCGCATGCTCGCCAGCTGATTTGCTTCGCCTGTTCCGGCCCTTTCGCGGGGCAAGCCCGCTCCTACAAGGATCCGTTTTCCCCTGTAGGAGCGGGCTCGCCCCGCGAAAGGGCCCTAACAGTCACCCCTCTTCCTCAACAGTTCACACCACCAAAGCAAATAAACTGTACTACTGTACTGCTTATTAAGCCGTCCCCACCCAACCTAATCCGCCGAAATAGCCAATAACGCCCCACAACGGTGCAGACCAGTACAGTTGCGCGCATTTCGAGTGCAACAGTGGTCTTAAACAGTTAACTGGCCCCTCTCAATACTGTTGAACTGTATCTACTGTTCTGGACAACAGAGGAGGATCATTGGCATCAGTTAAATCACTACCTAATCCCGCCATAAGCGGAAGGATGAAGCATCATGGAACGTACCCTTAGTTCCGGTCTGGTTTTTGAAAGCAACGCCCAGCAGTCCAAGGCTTCGATGCCACTGCGCGCCATCTCCACCCTGCTGCTGTGGCAGCGTCGCATGTCCAGCCGCCGTCAACTGGCTCGCCTGGATGCACGTCTGCTGGCTGACGCCGGTATCAGCGAGTCGCAGCGTTACGAAGAGCTGAGCAAGCCGTTCTGGCGCTAAGCTCCGGTTCGCCGGCCTCGGCCGGCACCGCGAATTCCCAAAACCCGTTGCAGGGAACTGCAACGGGTTTTTTGTTTCCAAGGTGCGCGCTAAAGCGCCCTGAGCCTGCAAGCAGTACAATTTTGTAAAAACCCAAATAGCACCGTAACAGTTAGCTTTCATGTGCCCGCTAACATTCCGATACAGCCCCGCGTGATACGCTTCGCTTCAAATCTGGTAGAACCGGATGCTGAAACGTACCGCAGCGGGCCGTGCAAGCGTCCGATAGAGCAGAACCACCCCGACCCGTTCCTAGGAGTCCACGATCATGTCCCGTAAATACCTGATGGGTGCCGCCCTGATGCTCGGCCTGGCCAGTGCCGCCCACGCCAGCAGCTTCGTCGTCACCACCGACGCCGTCGTGCGCGCCGTTGCCGCGTCCACCGACGCGACCTCCGACCTGTCTTCCTCGCTGCGTGACGACAAGATCGTCCAGGCCGCACGCGACGACGCCGCCACCTTCGTCGGCAGCCAGGGCGATATCCGGGGTGCCAAGCTGGAAAGCGCCTTCCTGCACATTCGCTCCACCCTGCCAGCCCTGCAGGCCAGCGACGCCCAGTTGGCACAGGCCATCCTGGCGCTCTGAGCCAGCGAACCGACCCCGTGTGCATGGGCTTCACCCCATGCACCACACCCCGTTTACAAGCCTAAGAATGCCCATGCGTTATCTGATGCCGTTGCTGTTCTCCCTGCTTGGCGTGGCCAACGCCCAGGCCATGGACACCACCACACAAGGCCTGGTCATCACCGGCTACGTCACCAGCCAGGTCACCTCCGCGCCGTTCGACCGCAAGCTGGTCAGGCAGGCCCGTGACGATGCGGCTGCCTTCGTTGCCACGGACGGCATGATCCGCGGGGCACGCCTGGAGGCAGCGCTCGACTCGCTGCGCCACGGCGGTGCCCGGCACTCTGTCGGCGACCTTGAACTGGCGCAGGCAATTCTCGTCCAATAATCACACCTGACTCCCTGCATTTTCCGGAGATGCTCCATGCGTAAACCGCTGATCGCCGCTACCCTCGGCATGCTCCTGCTGGCCGACCTGGCCCAGGCACACACCCTGGTGGCCACCAGCAACATCATCGTTCGCGCCTTTGGCCGTTCGATCGATTTCACATCCGACACCACCACCTCGATTCGCGACGCCAAAGTGGTGCGCGAAGCCCACGACGATGCCGCCACCTTCGTCGCCAGCAACGGCGACATTCGCGGTGCACAGCTCGAAGCTGCGCTCACCACCCTGCGTGAACGCCTGCCGCAAGCACGTGATGCCAGCGACCAGGTCCTGGCCGAAGCCATCCTCGCACTGTGAAGCCTGTGCGTGCCTGGCTGCTCGGCTGCGCCCTGACGCTGCTCGGCACGCCCGCCCTGGCCGACCTGCAGCTTGAACTGCAGGCTGCAGGCCTCAGCCAGCAGCAGGTCCAGGCATCCCAGGCCTTGCTCGACGAGGCCCTGGGCAAATTACCTCCCCGCTTCAAGCAACAGCTCGACCGCCGCGTGCGGGTCAGCTGGACCGACGACATGCCCGCCGATGCCTACGGCGAGGCTTCCCTGGCTTCCACGGTTCAGCTCAACAAGCGCCTTTTACCGGGCCTCACCGACGGCAGTGCCGCCACCGAACGTACCGGCCGCCCCCATGGCACCGTGCGCGAGGAACTGCTGGCCACGGTGCTGCACGAGCTGACCCACGTTTATGACCGCGCCCGCCTGTGGCCTGGGGCCGAGCGCTCGCTGATCGCCCGCTGCAAGCGCCAGCAAGGCACCCTGGGCAAGGTCGGCCTGCCCGAACAATGCCGCGGCCAGGCCGAGCGCCGCTTCACCCTCAGCGACGACCCGCGCCTGCTCGACCTCGCCGGCTGGCAGCAGTACGTGGGCCGACGCGGCGAGCGCGAGCAGCACAATGGCCAGTTCGTGCGCAGCCCCGACAGTTACGAGCTGAGCAGCCCCAAGGAATACATCGCGGTCAACATGGAGTATTTCCTCCTCGACCCGAGCTACGGCTGCCGTCGCCCGGCGCTCAACCAATACCTGCGCGAGCACTTTGGCTGGGCGCCGCAGCAGGACACCTGCGTCAAAGGCCTGCCGTTCATCAATGCCGGCAATGACTTCGCCCGCCAGCCGCTGGGCGAAATCGACCCCGAGCGGGTGTACGAGGTGGATTACCTGCTGGCCGAGGCCAACCAGAACCTGGTCAGCCGCTGGGGCCACAGCATGCTGCGCCTGGTGATCTGCAAGCCGGGCCGGCCACGTGGCCCGGACTGCCGCCTGGACCTCGACCAGAGCCTGGTGCTGTCGTACCGCGCCTTCGTCAACGACGTGCAGCTGTCCAGCTGGGACGGCCTGGTCGGGGTGTATCCGTCACGGCTGTTCGTGTTGCCGCTGGCCCAGGTGATCGACGAGTACACCAAGACCGAGCTGCGCAGCCTGGCCTCGGTGCCGCTGAAGCTCAACCGCGAAGAAATCGAGAACCTGGTACGCCAGGCCGCCGAGATGCACTGGAGCTACGACGGTAACTACTGGTTCCTGTCCAACAACTGTGCGGTGGAATCGTTGAAACTGCTGCGCAGCGGTACCGCCAACCCGCGCCTGAACGACCTCGACAGCATCATGCCCAACGGCTTGCTGGAAGTGCTCAAGGGCAGGGGGCTGGCCGATACCAGTGTGCTCGATGACCCACGCGAAGCGCTGCGCCTGGGCTACCGCTTCGACTCCTACCGTGAGCGCTACCAGGCCATGTTCGAAGTGCTGAGAAAGCAACTGCCGATCAAGCAGGCCGCCGTCGAGGACTGGCTGGCCCTAGATGCCGAGCAGCGCCAGCCCTGGTTCGCCAAGGCCGACCTGCGTACCAGCGCAGCCCTGCTGCTGCTGGAACAGGCAAGCCTGCGCCGGCAATTGCTGCTGGCCCAGGACGAGGTGAAACAGCGTTACCTGAATGCCGCCGCACTGAAGGACGGCAGCACCAGCAAGGCCGACGAAACCCTCAGGCAGATGCTCGCCAACAGCGGCTTCCTCAGCCGCCCGGCGGAATTGCTCGATGCCAAGGGCTACGGGCTGCCACAGCCGCAGGAGCGCCAGCACCTGGAGCAGGAAAGCACTGCGCGCCAGGCGCAGCTGCTGCGCTTGAGCACCAGCCTGGACAAAGAGGTGAGGGCGCTGCTGGAGCCGGCACGGGCCAAGGAAATTGCCGCAGTCGAGGCCAATGTGAAGCAGATTGGCGAACATCTGCGGGCGCTGCACAAGGCGGCGGGCGGGTTGCAGTTGCCCTGATGCCAGTGCCGGCCTCTTCGCGGGGCAAGCCCGCTCCTACAGGGCATTGCGGCGCGGCTGCTGGCACTGTTCCCTGCGCGACAGCGCAGCCCGCGAGGGCTGGGTTATCTCCTACATGAACCTGTAGGAGCGGGCTTGCCCCGCGAAGAGGCCGGCACAGTCAACACAAGGCCTAGAGCGTCTCCTCAGCCTCCCCAGGCAACCCCTCATCCAGATGCAACCAAGGCAACCGGCTACCAGTCCAGATATGCCGCCGGGCCGGCACCAACTCCGGGTGATCCAACGTCGCCACCGTCACATCGATGCTCCCCGGGCTATGCTCGGTCACCAGCGCCAGATGCGCCCCGCATTCCCCGCAGAAATACCGCTTGCAGCTGGCCGGTGCCACGTAGCACTGCGGCCTGCCCGCCACCCAGCGAAAGCCCGAACGGGGCAGGGTGACCCAGGTCACCACCAGCCCGCCGCTGACCCGCCGGCAGATCGAACAATGGCAATGGGCAACATCCGTCAACTCGCCCTGTAGCCGGTAGCGCAGGGCGCCGCAATGGCAGCCACCCTCGGTTACATCCTGCATCACCTACCTCCCGTCGCCGATTTTCCAGCGAAAGCTGGCTGAAAGCTTGTCCCCCTAGGATAGCCGCCACCACCGGCACAAGACCGGTCAGCCAGGGCACCCGGAACATTCCGCGCCCGGCCCATCAACAACAACAATGGTGATTCTGATGTCTTTCTGCGCCCGCCGTTCCGCCCGCCTTCTGGCAATGCCCCTCGCCATGCTCCCTGCGCAGCGCCCAACGCGCTGATCCGCCCGAATAGCCATTTCTTTCGTCGCGCCACGCCTGGAGTATTGCCATGCTGACCTTCCTCGGCTTTGCCATGGTCATCACCTTCATGTACCTGATCATGACCAAGCGCCTGTCGGCCTTGATCGCCCTGATCCTGGTACCGATCCTGTTCGCCCTGTTCGGCGGCTTTTCCGCCAAGATCGGCCCAATGATGCTCGAAGGCATCAGCAAGCTCGCGCCCACCGGCGTGATGCTGATGTTCGCCATCCTCTACTTCGCCCTGATGATCGACTCCGGCCTGTTCGACCCGGCCGTGCGCAAGATCCTCAAGCTGGTCAAGGGCGACCCGCTGAAAGTCTCGGTCGGCACCGCCGTGCTGGCCCTGGTGGTGTCGCTGGACGGTGACGGCGCTACCACCTACATGATCTGCTGCGCCGCCATGCTGCCGCTGTACAGCCGCCTGGGCATGAGCCCACGGATCATGGCCGGCCTGATCATCCTCGCCGGCGGGGTGATGAACATGACCCCCTGGGGCGGCCCTACCGCCCGCGCCGCCAGCGCTCTGCACGTCGACCCTTCGGACATCTTCGTGCCGATGATCCCGGCCATGGTCTTCGGCGTGCTGGCGATCCTCGCCATCGCCTATATGTACGGCAAGCGCGAGCGTGCCCGCCTGGGTGAACTGCACCTGCCGACCGACGACATCGACCACAGCGAAATCAGCGTGTCGCAGTTCCCTGAAGCCCGCCGCCCCAAGCTGATCTACTTCAACGGCGCCCTCACCGCCGGCCTGATGGTCGCGCTGATCGCCGGCCTGCTGCCACTGCCGGTGCTGTTCATGATCGCCTTCAGCATCGCCATGATCGTCAACTACCCCTGCCTGCAGCAGCAGAAAGACCGCATCGCCGCCCACGCGGGCAGCGTGCTGGCCGTCACCGGGTTGATCTTCGCCGCCGGTATCTTCACCGGTATCCTCTCCGGCACCGGCATGGTCGAGGCCATGTCCAAGAGCCTGCTGGCGGTCATTCCCGAGGCCCTGGGCCCTTATCTGGCGGTGATTACCGCCATCGTCAGCATGCCGTTCACGTTCTTCATGTCCAATGACGCCTTCTACTACGGGGTGCTGCCGGTGCTGTCGGAAGCGGCCAGCCATTACGGCATCAGCCCGGTGGAAATGGCCCGCGCGTCGATCGTCGGCCAGCCGGTGCACCTGCTCAGCCCACTGGTGCCTTCCACCTACCTGCTGGTGGCCCTGGCAGGCATCGAGTTCGGCGACCACCAGCGCTTCACCCTGAAATGGGCAGTGCTGGTATGCCTGTGCATAATGTTCGCCGCGCTGCTGATGGGCATTTTCCCGCTGTTCAGTAGTCTTTAATCAGTACGCATTACCCAACGCGCTGCGCCCGCTCCGGTCGCAGCGCCTTCACCGCTCTAAGGACGTACACATGGAATGGCTGACCAGCCCGGAAATCTGGGTTGCCTTTTTCACCCTCACCGCGCTCGAGATCGTGCTCGGGATCGACAACATCATCATGATCTCGATCCTGGTCAGCCGCATGCCCAAGCCCATGCAGCCGCGCACACGGATCTTCGGCCTGGCCCTGGCCATGGTCACCCGTATCATGCTGTTGCTGTCGATCACCTGGGTCATGCGCCTGACCGCCGACCTGTTCGTGGTCTTCGGCCAAGGCATCTCCGGCCGTGACCTGATCCTGTTCTGCGGTGGCCTGTTCCTGCTGTGGAAAAGCTCGCAGGAGATCTACCACGGCCTGGAAGGGGAAGAGGAGAGCAGCGACGAGCCCAAGGGCGCGGGCGGCAAGTTCCTCTACACCATCATCCAGATCGCCATCATCGACATCGTGTTCTCGCTGGACTCGGTGATCACCGCCGTGGGCATGGTTTCGCACGTGCCCGTGATGATTGCCGCGATCATCGTCGCGGTGCTGGTGATGATGGCCTGCGCCGGCGCCATCAGCGACTTCATCGACAAGCACCCATCGCTGAAGATGCTCGCACTTTCGTTCCTGATCGTAGTGGGTACGGTGCTGATCGCCGAATCGTTCGACGTACACGTGCCCAAGGGCTACGTCTACTTCGCCATGGCCTTCTCGCTGGCGGTAGAGGCCATCAATATCCGCATGCGCACCGCCATGGCGCGCAAGGAAGGCAAGGAACACGACCCGGTGAAGCTGCGCAAGGACATCCCAGGCCAGTAACCTGCCCCCCGGCAAGCGAGCGTCAGCTCGCGAGGCGCCGCGCAAGCGGCGCCAGCCAAACCTTCATGACAGAAAGGTTTCAATCCCCCTTCCCCCATGCCAAGCTGGCGCCTGTCACGTAAAACAACTACAGCTAGTGTAAGCACTGGATAAAAACACCCACCCCCGGGCCAGGCTTACCGCTTTACCAATCTTGGCTCCGCCACTGGAGCCTCAGAACAAAGGGGGGCTCGACCATGCTGACCCTGCTCAACCTGCTTTCCGCCGTGGCGTTGCTGGTGTGGGGCACACATATCGTGCGTACCGGCATCCTGCGGGTGTTCGGTTCCGACCTGCGCCGGGTGCTCAGCCAGAACATGAACCGCCGGCCACTGGCATTCATCGCCGGTATCGTCGTCACCGCCGTGGTGCAAAGCAGCAACGCCACCGCCATGCTGGTGACCTCGTTCGTCGGCCAAGGCCTGATGGCCATGACCCCGGCCCTGGCGATCATGCTCGGCGCCGACGTCGGTACCGCGCTGATGGCGCGGGTGCTGACCTTCGACCTGTCGTGGCTGTCGCCGCTGCTGGTGTTCCTCGGGGTCATCTTCTTCCTGTCGCGCAAGCAGACCCGCGCCGGCCAGTTGGGCCGCGTCGGCATCGGCCTGGGGCTGATCATCCTGGCCCTGCAACTGATCGTGCAGGCCGCCGCGCCCATCACCCACGCCCAGGGCGTGAAAGTGCTGTTCGCCTCGCTGACCGGTGACATCCTGCTCGACGCCCTGGTCGGCGCCCTGTTCGCCATGGTGTCCTACTCCAGCCTGGCCGCCGTGCTACTTACCGCCACCCTGGCCGGCGCCGAAGTCATCAGCCTGCCCGTGGCCATCGGCCTGGTGGTCGGCGCCAACATCGGCAGTGGCCTGCTGGCCTTCATCAGCACCAGCATGCAGAACGCCGCAGGCCGGCGCGTGGCCCTGGGCAGCCTGCTGTACAAGCTGATCGGCCTGTTGCTGATCATTCCCGTGCTGCACCCGCTGGTGGAGTGGATGGACAGCTTGAGCTTCAGCCCGCAAGAGCTGGTGATCGGCTTCCACCTGCTCTACAACACCTTGCGCTGCCTGATCATGCTGCCCACGGTCAAACCCATGGGCGGCCTGTGCAACCGCCTGCTGCCCGAGCGCGAGGCCGGCAATGGCCAGATTCGCCCGCGCCACCTCGATGCCTCGGCGCTCGCCACGCCAAGCCTGGCGCTGGCCAACGCCGCCCGGGAAACCCTGCGCCTGGGCGATATCGTCGACAGCCTGCTCGAAGCCCTGCTCAGCGCCCTGCGCGGCACCCAAACCGCCATGCCCCAGCAGGTCCGGGCCCTGGGCGAAGATGCCGAGGCGCTGTACAGCGCGATCAAGCTGTACCTGGCGCAGATGCCCCGCGAAGACCTGAGCGAACAGGACAACCAGCGCTGGGCAGAGATCATTGAACTGGCAATCAACCTCAAGTTGGCCTGCGACCTGATCGAGCGCATGCTGCGCAAGGTCCAGCAGCAGAAAACCAGCCAGCGCCGGGAGTTTTCCCAGGTGGGCCTGGAAGAACTGACCGGCCTGCAAGAACAATTGCTGGCCAACCTGCGCCTGGGCCTGTCGGTGTTCCTCAGCGCCGACCCGGAAAGCGCACGCCTGCTGCTACGGGAAAAGCGCCGTTTCCGCGCCCAGGAACGGCGCCTGGCCCACGCCCACGTCAGCCGCCTGCAGCGCAAGGTGGTGCAGAGTATCGAAACCAGTTCGCTGCACCTGGAACTGATTGCCGACATGAAACGTTTGAACTCTTTGTTCTGCAGCAGTGCCTATGTGGTACTGGGTGGCTCGGACACCGGCGGGCTGATGCCCGACAACGTACCGGAAGAAAACCCCCTGTCCTGATCTTGCACACCTGGAGACTTTCGCTCGCCCATGCGTTGCCTGATGTTCGTTTGCCTGCTGATCTGCAGCCTGCCCTCACTGGCCCTCGATCGCTCGCGGGTCGAAGGTTACCTGTTGCCCAATGGCCTGCAGGTGATCCTGAAGTCCGGTTACGAACGCGACCACGTCGCCATCCGCCTGGTGGTGGGGGTGGGCCTGGACGATTTCGACTGCAGCCAGAAGGAACTGCCGCACCTGCTCGAACACCTGCTGTTCACCGGTATCGACGACACCGGCGAAGGCGGCCTGGAAGAGCGCCTGCAAAGCCTGGGCGGGGAGTGGAACGCCTACACCAGCAGTGCCGACACCACCTTCGTGATCGAAGCGCCGGCGCGCAACCAGCGCAAGGTGCTCGACCTGCTGCTGGCGATCATCCGCGACACCCGCATCGACGCCAAGTCGCTGGCCACTGCCAAGCGCATCATCGAGCGTGAGGACGGCGGCCACTACGGCCACCTGCAGCGCTGGCTCGACCGCCAGGACATCGGCCACCCGGCCAGCGACCAACTGGCCACCGAGCTGGGCCTGAAATGCCCGGAGCGCTCCAATGTCGACGACATGACCCTGGAGCAGGTAAAGGCCCTGCGCGAGCACTGGTACGCCGCCAACAACATGACCCTGATTGTGGTCGGCGGCCTCGACCGGCTGCTGCCGGCCTACCTGGAGCGCACCTTCGGTGAGCTGCCAGCGGTCGAACCTGGGGAGCGCCGCAACCTCGACAGCATCAGCCAGCAGGCCGAACCCCGCCGGGAACTGACCCGTGGCGTGCTGGGTGACAGCGTCAAGCTGCACTGGTTGTTCATCGAACCGGTGCTGGACAACGACCACCAGCAAACCCTCGACCTGCTCTCGCGCTACCTGGACTGGGCCCTGTACGACCAGCTGCGCCTGCGCAACGGCCTTTCCTACGGGCCTTCGGCACAACGGGAAAGCTTCGCCGACACCGGCCTGCTCAGCCTCAATGCCGACCTTGAGCGGGACGACGTCGACAAGGCCGTGAAGGTGATGCAGCAACTGTTCGACCACCTGCGCAAGCAAGGCCTGGACCCGGACACCTTCGCCCGCATCAAGGATGCCGCAGTGGCCAAGGAAAGCTGGGGCAGCCAGGGCAACAGCGCGCTGGCCGACTATTACTGGGGGGCGCTGAACGACTACGACAACGGCCGCTTCGCCGACCCGGCAAGCAAGCTCAGGCAGGTGACCCTGGCGCAGGCCAATGCTGCGCTCAAGGACTTGCTCAAGGATCAAGGGTATCTACGGGTCGAGGCGCCGTTGCTGGGGTATGACGAGCTGTACGGGCTGATGGCGCTGTTGCTCGGGCTGGTGCTGGCACTGGGGCTGCTGCGCTGGCGGCGGCACACGCCTGAACGGCCCAGTGGTGCTACACGGCAGCGGTGAATCAGCGGTATCCTTTTGCCAGTACCGGGCTTTTCGCGGGTAACCCGCGAACAGGCCGGCACAGCCACCTCAAATACCTGTTGTAGACCCATGCCCCCAATACCCCCCATCGTCCTGCGCATCATCGAGCTGCTTAAACGCTACCCCGGCATCATCGCCCTGGGCGGCTTCCTCTCCGGTATCGGCAGCTTCATCCTGGTCGACCGCCAGGCCAGCCTGGCCAGCTGGATCGCCATCGTGATGCTGGTCAGCTGGGTGTGGCTGATGTTCGAGAACACCCTCACCGGCCTGTTCACCCGCACCTTCAAGCGCGAGATCCCGCAGCCGCTGCTGCGCTACGCCACGCAGATGATCCACCAGGAGAGCCTGTTCTTCGTCCTGCCGTTCTTCTCCATCACCACCGCCTGGAACAGCGGCCAGGCGATCTTCACCGGGCTGCTTGGCGCCGCCGGGCTGGTGTCGATCATCGACCCGCTGTACTACAAGTGGGTAGCGCCGCGGCGCTGGCTGTTCCTGGCGATGCACACCCTGACCCTGTTCGCCGCGCTGCTCACCGCGTTGCCGATCATCCTCAACCTGACCACCGCGCAAAGCTTCAAGCTGGCCCTGATCGCGGCCATGGTGCTGTCGTTCCCAAGCCTGGCCAGCAGCTTCCCGATCAACACCTGGCGGCGCGGCGTGGCCCTGGTGCTGGTCACCCTGGCGGTGGGCGGCGGCGGTTGGCTGCTGCGTTCCTGGGTGCCGCCGGCGACCTTGTGGATGACCGAGGTGGCGGTGAGCACGGAAGTGATCAACCGCCAGCCGGGCGAATCGCTGGACGAGATCGCCGCCAGCCGCATCCGCAGCGCCGGCCTGTATGCCTACACCTCGATCAATGCCCCGCGTGGCCTCAACGAGCGCATTTACCACGTGTGGCAGAAGGACGGCCAGGAAGTCGACCGCATCGCCCTGGATATCCATGGCGGGCGCAAGGAGGGCTACCGCGCCTGGACCCACAAGCAAGTCTTCCCGGCCAACCCGGTGGGCAAGTGGCAGGTACGGGTGCTGACCGAAGACGGCCAGGTGATTGGCGTACTGCGCTTCAAGGTAGTGGACGACGCACCGGCCTCCTAAGGCTCCCAGCCGCTGACCCGTCCTCGTGGAACAAATCGCAAATATCTGATTCAACGGAGAATCCTGTAGGAGCGGGCTTGCCCCGCGAACACCGGCGAAGCCGGTGCCAGGCACCGCGTCGCCTGCTTCGCGGGGCAAGCCCGCTCCTACAGGGGGCGATTCAACAGGCCGGGCACACACAGCACATTCTCACCATACCTCCCCACCCCGCTGCGCTATGATCAGCCTCTAAGCCCAGCCGGATGCATGGAGCCCATGACCACCCCCAGCGCTACCCTGGACACCAACAGCCAGCCAGCCTGCCTGCGCATCGCCGGCGACTGGACCCTGGCCCACTACGCCAGCCTCAAGCGCGAGAGCGAGCGCCTGCGCAGCCACTGCGCCGCCGACACGGTGGCCGACCTCAGCCAACTGGGCCGCCTCGACACCGCCGGGGCCTCGCTGCTGGCCGAACTGCTCGGCGCCGAGCGCCTGTCGCACTGCACCCACGGCCTGCCCGAGGCCAGCCGCGCGCTGCTCAAGAACGTCTACCACTCGGTGCAGGACTACTGCATTCCGGTCAAGCAACCGGAACGCAACATCCTGCTCCTGCTGCTGGCCCGTATCGGCTGCGCCGTCGGCACCCTCTGGCAAGACACCATGCAGCTGCTCGGCTTCGTCGGCCTGATCCTCGAAACCCTGCTGCGCCGGTTGCTGCAACCTCACCGCTGGCGGGTAACACCGGTGGTCGCGCACATCGAGCAAACCGGCCTGGACGCCGCGCCCATCGTCGGCTTGCTGACCTTCCTGGTGGGCGCGGTGGTGGCCTTTCTCGGCGCCACGGTGCTGGCCGACTTCGGCGCTACCGTGTTCACCGTCGACCTGGTGGCGTTCTCCTTCCTGCGCGAATTCGCCGTGCTGCTCACCGCCATCCTCATGGCCGGGCGCACCGCCAGCGCCTTCACCGCGCAGATCGGCTCGATGAAAGCCAACGAGGAAATCGACGCCATCCGCACCCTGGGCCTCAACCCGATCGAACTGCTGGTGGTGCCGCGGGTGCTGGCATTGCTGATTTCCCTGCCGCTGCTGACCTTCGTCGCGATGATCTGCGGCATCGTCGGGGGCGCGGTGGTGTGCGCACTGTCGCTGGGTATTTCACCGGCCATGTTCCTGTCCCTGCTGCAAAGCGACATCGGCGTGCAGCACTTCCTGGTGGGCCTGGCCAAGGCACCGGTGTTCGCCTTCCTGATCGCCGCCATCGGCTGCCTGGAGGGCTTCAAGGTCAGCGGCAGCGCCGAATCGGTCGGCGCCCACACCACCTCCGCCGTGGTCCAGTCGATTTTCGTGGTCATCGTGCTGGATGCGGTGGCCGCACTGTTCTGCATGGAGATGGGCTGGTGAGCGAACGGGATGCGGTGATCGAGGCGCGGGGCATCTGCAACCGCTTTGGCAGCCAGGTGGTGCACCAGGGCCTGGACCTGGACCTGTACCGCGGCGAGATCCTGGCCGTGGTCGGCGGCTCGGGCAGTGGCAAATCGGTGCTGCTGCGCAGCATCATTGGCCTGCGCCGGCCCAACGAGGGGCAGATCAAGGTGTTTGGCCAAGACCTGGCCGGCCTGCGCGAGGCCGAGCGCTCGTTGGTGGAACGGCGTTTCGGCGTCCTGTTCCAGAAAGGCGCGCTGTTCTCCTCGCTGACCGTTACCGAAAACGTCGCCTTGCCGCTGATCGAGCATGCCGGGCTGTCGCGGGCCGACGCCGAGCACCTGGCCGGGGTCAAGCTGGCCCTGGCCGGCCTGCCGATCTCGGCCGCCGACAAATACCCGGCGTCGCTGTCTGGCGGCATGATCAAGCGCGCCGCCCTGGCCCGCGCCCTGGCCCTGGACCCGGACATCCTGTTCCTCGACGAACCCACCGCCGGCCTCGACCCGATTGGCGCCGCCGCCTTCGACCAACTGATCCTCACCCTGCGCGACGCCCTGGGACTGAGCGTGTTCCTGATCACCCACGACCTGGACACCCTCTACACCATCACCGATCGCGTCGCCGTGTTGTCACAGAAGAAAGTGCTGGTCGCCGGCCCCTTGGCGCAGGTCGAGCAGACCGACGACCCCTGGATCCACGAATATTTTCACGGCCCACGCGGGCGGGCGGCGGAACACGCTGCCGCCAGCGCCGGGCAGGAGCGCTGAACCATGGAAACCCGAGCTCATCACGTTCTTATCGGCCTGGTCACCGTCCTGGTGGTGGCCGGCGCCATGCTGTTCGGCCTGTGGCTGACCAAGTCCAGCGTCGACGATGCCTTCAAGGACTACGAAGTGGTGTTCAACGAAGCCGTCTCCGGCCTGTCGCGCGGCAGCCCGGTGCAATACAACGGCATCAAGGTGGGCGATGTGTCCAGCCTGCGCCTGGACCCTAAAGACCCCCGGCGGGTGCTGGCCCGCGTGCGCCTGAGCGGCGACACCCCGGTCAAGGAGGACACCCAGGCCAAGCTGACCCTGGCCGGGGTGACCGGCAACTCGTTCATCCAGCTCAGCGGCGGCACCCCGCAAAGCCCCGAGCTCAAGGGCAAGGACGGCAAGCTGCCGGTGATCATCGCATCGCCTTCGCCGATTTCGCGCCTGCTCAACGACAGCAGCGACCTGGTCACCAACATCAACCTGCTGCTGCACAACGCCAACCAGATGTTCTCGGAAAACAACATCGAGCACCTGAGCAACACCCTGGCCAACCTCGACCAGACCACCGGTGCCATTGCCGGGCAGAAGGGCGGCATCAGCGATGCGCTTTCGCAACTGGCCCAGGTGGGCAAACAGGCCAACGCCACCCTGGCCGAAACCCAGGCGCTGATGCGCAACGCCAACGGCTTGCTGGGCAGCCAGGGCAAGCAGGCCATCGGCAGCGCCGAGCAGGCCATGCAATCGCTGGCGCAGAGTGCCGCCACCCTCAACAGCCTGCTGCAGGACAACCGCCAGTCCATCGACGACGGCGCCCAGGGCCTCAACCAGCTGACCCCAGCCATCCGCGAACTGCGTGAAACCCTCAACTCGCTCAAGGGCATCTCGCGGCGCCTGGAGGCCGACCCCAGCGGCTACCTGCTGGGCCGTGACAACAACAAGGAGTTCCAGCCATGACCCCTTCGCTGCGCCTGCTGGCCCTGGCGGCCGCCGTGAGCCTGGCCAGCGCCTGCTCGATCCTGCCCCAGAGCGAGCCTGTGGATATCTACCGCCTGCCGGTCAACCAGCCCAGCCACGTCGCCACCCCGGTCGACTGGTCATTGCGCCTGAACAAACCGCTGGCCAGCGAGGCCCTGGCCGGGCCGCGCATTGCGGTCATCCCCCAGGGCGATGTGCTCAGCAGCTACAAAGGCGCGCGCTGGAGCGACCCGGCGCCATTGCTGGTGCGCAACCGCCTGCTCGATGGTTTCCAGCGTGACGGCCGGGTGCTGCGCCTGAGTGCCGACGACAGCAACCTGCAGGCCGATTACGAGCTGGCCGGCGAGCTGCAGGCGTTCCAGAGCGAATACCAGGGTGGCAAGGTGCAGGTGGTGATCCGTTACGACGCGCGCCTGGTACAGGGCCGTAGCCAGCGCATCGTTACCAGCCGGCGCTTCGAGGTACGCCAGGCGCTGGCCAGCAGCGACGTATCAGCCGTGGTAGCCGGCTTCGGTGCGGCCAGTGACCAGCTGGCCGCGCAGGTGGTGGACTGGACCGTGGCGCAAAGCACCCAGGCCCAGGCTCAGGCGAAGAACCAGTAGCACACGCAGATCGCGGCGATCACCCCGGAAAGCTCGGCCAGCAGGGCGCAGCCAACGGCGTGGCGCACGCGCTGGATACCCACCGCGCCAAAGTACACCGCCAGCACGTAGAAGGTGGTTTCGGTACTGCCCTGGATGGTCGCCGCCACCAGCGCCGGGAAGCTGTCCACGCCATGGGTCTGCATGGTTTCGATCAGCATTGCCCGCGCCGCGCTGCCAGAGAAAGGCTTGACCAGCGCGGTGGGCAGGCCCTCGACGAAGCGGGTGTCCAGGCCCATCCAGTTCACCGCATGGCGAATACCGTCCAGGGCCAGCTCCAGGGCCCCTGACGCGCGCAGCACGCCGACCGCCACCAGCATCGCCACCAGGTAGGGCAGCAGGCTCTTGGCCACATCGAAGCCTTCCTTGGCGCCTTCGACGAAGGCTTCGTACACCTTCACCCGTTTCAGCGCGCCTATCACCAGGAACAGGATGATCACCCCGAACAGCGTCAGGTTGCCGAGGATCGACGACAGGCTGGCCAGTGCGGCGGCCGACAGGGTGCCGAGAAAGGCCATGAAACCGCCCAGCAGCAGCGCACCGGGGATGAAGTACGCCAGCACCACCGGGTCCCACAGGCGCAGGCGCTGCATGACCGCCACCGACAGCAGGCCAACCAGGGTCGAGGCGCTGGTGGCCAGCAGAATCGGCAGGAACACCAGGGTCGGGTCGGTGGCGCCCTGCTGGGCGCGGTACATGAAGATGGTCACCGGCAGCAGGGTCAACGACGAGGCGTTGAGCACCAGGAACAGGATCTGAGCATTGCTCGCCGTGGTGCTGCTGGGGTTGAGCTCCTGCAGTGCACGCATGGCCTTGAGGCCGATCGGCGTGGCGGCGTTGTCCAGGCCCAGGCCGTTGGCGGCGAAGTTCATGGTGATCAGGCCCAGGGCCGGGTGGCCGGGCGGAACCTCCGGCATCAGCCGGGCGAACAGTGGGCCGAGCACCTTGGCCAGCCATTCGACGATGCCAGCCTTTTCCGCGATCTTCAAAAAGCCCAGCCACAGGGTCAAGGTGCCGAACAGCAGAACCATGACCTCCACCGAGAGCTTGGCCATGGCGAAGATGCTCTCGACCATCGCGGCGAAGATGCCGGCGTTGCCGCCCACCAGCCATTGGGCCAGGGCAGACACGGCCGCCACCAGGAAAAAGCCGAGCCAAAGGCCGTTGAGCATCCGCGATTACCCCCTGAAAAATGCCCGAATGATAGCGTATCGGCGTGCCTGGCTGGAGGCCCCGTGCTGTCGACGCGGCCCATCGCGAGCTCTGCTCGCTCCTACCAATCGTACGCAAAGCCTTTGTAGGAGCGAGCAACGCTCGCGATAGGCCGCTGCACCTTTTCGAACCCCAACAAAAAGCCCCGACAAGTCGGGGCTTTCTGCTTCAGCGGTTCAGGCTCAACGCTTGGCCGGTTCGCCAACCACAGCAGCCTGCTGCTTGTCGGCCATCAGCGAGGCGTAGTACTTCTCGCCTTTAGCTGCGTCGTACATGCCTTCCCAACGGGCAACCACCAGGGCTGCCAGGGCGTTGCCGATCACGTTCAAGGCGGTACGCGCCATGTCCATGATGCGGTCGACACCGGCGATGAAGGCCAGGCCTTCCAGCGGGATGCCCACGCTGCCCAGGGTGGCCAGCAACACCACGAAGGAAACACCCGGTACGCCAGCGATACCCTTGGAGGTCACCATCAAGGTCAGCACCAGCAGCAGCTGCTGGCTCCACGACAGGTCGATACCGTACAACTGGGCGATGAAGATGGCCGCGATGCTCTGGTACAGGGTCGAGCCATCGAGGTTGAACGAGTAGCCGGTCGGCACCACGAACGAGCAGATCGACTTCGGCGCACCGTACTTCTCCATCTTCTCGATCACGCGCGGCAGCACGGTTTCGGAGCTGGAAGTGGAGTAGGCGAGGATCAGCTCATCTTTCATGATGCGCATGATCTTGATCACCGAGAAGCCGAACAGGCGTGCGACCAGGCCCAGCACCATGAAGGCGAAGAAGGCGATGGCGAAGTACACCAGCAGCACCAGCTTGGCCAGCGGCAACAGCGAGCTGAAGCCAAAGTTGGCGACCGTCACGGCGATCAGGGCGAACACGCCGATCGGGGCGTAGTTCATGATCATGTGGGTGACCTTGAACATGGTTTCCGACACGGCCTGGAAGGTACGCACCAGCGGCTCGCGCAGGTCGGCCTGGAGGCTCGACAGGCCCAGGCCGAACATCACCGAGAAGAAGATGATCGGCAGCATCTCGCCACGCATCAGCGCTGCGAAGATGTTCGACGGAATCAGGTTCAGCAGGGTCTCGATGAACGCATGTTCATGCTGTACCTCGGCCGCGGTGGCCTGGTACTTGGAGATGTCGACGGTCCCCAGGGTGCTCATGTCGATGCCGGCGCCCGGGTGGAACAGGTTGGCCAACACCAGGCCGACGACGATGGCGATGGTGGTCACCACCTCGAAGTAGAGGATGGTCTTCAGGCCGATGCTGCCCAGTTTCTTCGCATCGCCAACCCCGGCGATACCCACGATCAGCGACGAAATCACGATCGGGACGACGATCATCTTGATCAGGCGAATGAAGATGTCACCGGCGGGCTGGAGAACGTTGCTGATCCACCAGGCCTTTTCCGCGCTGAAGTGGTTCAGCAGCGCGCCGACTGCAACGCCCAGTACCAGACCGATGACGATCTGCCAGGCGAGGCTCAGTTTTGCCTTCTTCATGTCTTTACCCTTTGTTCTAGTGGTCACGGGCACCGACCGGAAAAAGCGCGTAACAGAGCCGTTGGCAACGTCACGGGGAGCTTTTGGCTTCCGTCCGGAGACCTCATGTAAGGACACCGCGAGCGAGCGACAAGGCGCTCGTGCCAGCGAAAAAGGCCGCAACTATTGCGATGGGGGAGGCTTAAATCTAATGCCGGAAACGCATACCCCATACCGATTCGGCATGGGCTTACAGGTCAAAATGCGCCGCACGTAAGTCATTGATTTATAACGTTCGGAAATCCGAACAAGGCCAAACCGCCATATTTCGGCAGTTTTAGCGGTATGCTGAAGCGCTGAAAAACGGCTTGTTCGACAATCCGAATGGCAGAAATGCCACTTGCAAGGCACCTTGTGTGACCCTAAAAAAATTGACGTGCGGTCATCACAAAATGTGTCTTGGAGATCAATTCCTGAAAGGAATCAGCATGAGGGGTAGATGGCGCCTCGGAAGCCAGGCCTGGGTCGGGTGATTGTCAGACACCGCCACGACCTGATGCTTCCGATTCTGCCTTTTCCTGACCCGGCCCACTGATGGAGGTACTCCCTGTACCCCTAGGCCACTCCGATCCTGTAGCAATCAGAACAGCCCGGCCCCCTGGTCATGTGCCGCTCCTCCTCGAAGCGGCGCATCATAGAAGCGAGAAAGATAGAAAGGTTCCGCTTCTATTACGTGACAGCGCGTGACCGCTGGTCAGTACCACTTCGGGTCACGCTTGAGCTGCTCCTGCAGCATGGCCTTCATGCCGTCGTCCGGCTTGCCCAGCCAGCGGTATTGGGCGTGGCGGGTCGGCGACTTGTCGCTCGGCAGGCCTTCGGGCACTTCCACGAGCATCCCGTAGGCATCGTCCTTGTCCCAGCTGAACGCCACGATCAGCCGTTTGTAGGTGCAGTTGTCGGCGGTTTCACACAGCGGGCCGACGAGGTATTTGTCGCCATCCTCGGTCACCGCCGACATCTGCTGCTGGGCACTACCGGTCAGGTTGATGACCCAATCGGGCAGGCGTTCCTCGCCTTTGATCGCATGTTGCCAAGCTGCCCGGTATTCGGGGTCCGAGCCGAGCAATTGGTCGGCCCGCACCTGGCCATCATTGGCCGCCAGCGCCGCCGTACTGCCGCCCAACAGCAGGGCGGCAGCCAGGGCAGTGGATAATCCCCTGCTCATGTTCAACCTCGACCACGTCCAAAGAAGAAGGAGGCCACGAACAACACCAGGAAGACGATGAACAGAATCTTCGCGATGCCGGTTGCGGCGCCGGCGATACCACCGAAGCCCAGTACCGCAGCGGCAATGGCAATGATGAGGAAAGTGACTGCCCAGCTCAGCATGATGATTCTCCTTTCTTTGTCGAAATCGGTCCGGTGCGCGACTTAGAACACCCAGCGTTGTGCCGGTACGGCAGTGTCGACGGTGGCCGGTGAGGTATCGGCGGCAGGCCGCTGCCCGGTGGGCTCGGCTGCCTGGACCAGGGTACTGGCACGGCTCGCCTGGATTTGCGCCAGCAGGGCGGTTTGCGCCGCCACCTGGTCGGCCAGGCGCGCGGTCTGCCAGCTGTAGTAGAAGAGGCCGGCGGCCAGGGTCAGCAGCAGCGCCATCCCGAGGATCAGGAACTGGCGCACAGGCAGTGCGGCATTGCGCGAGCGGTTGACGGATGGGCGGTTCATGCCGGCTTCTCCTGCTGTAATTTTTCTATTCAAACCTGAACAGGTAATTGCAGCCTGCGTGCCAGCCTTTTTAATCCAATAAAACCCTTATAAATCAATAAGTTAAGTAATCTTGACAATTCGATTGAGGACGTATCCTGCACGATGCCCGCTGTAGCGTCGTGCGAATTGCACGATTCACCCTTGAACTTTCGTTGCCACGCGCAACAGGTCGGCGTCCACCCCCCGCACGCCGACGATCTGCCGTGCGATCTCCACGGCAATGGTCTTCTGCTCGCTGCTGACCACCTCGCCCGAGAGCCGCACCATGCCCTGTTCGCTGGCCACCTTGATATTCAAGCCATCGAGGTTGCGGCTGAAGCGGTAGCTGGTCTGGATCTTGTCCACCACCCAGCTATCGCTTGGCTGGGGGCCACTGGGTGCACCCACCGGGGTTTCCCGCGCCTTGGCCATGGCAGCAGAGTCCAGGCTCACCAGGTTGTTGACCAGGTGCACGCCATCGGTGGAGCTTGCCAGCATGCCGGCCAGTTCCTTGGCCTCGGCGCTGTCGACCTTGCCACGCAACGTCACCACGCCTTCGCTGCTCTGCACCTCGATGGCCGCCTTTTCCGTGGTGCGGCTCCACAGCAGGCGTGCACGAATCACCGCAGCCAAGGTGGCGTCCTCCAGGCGCTGGGCATAGGCGCGCAGTTCCAGCGGGCGCTCCACCAGCTGTGCATTGACGCGCAACTGGTTGTCGACCTGGTCGATGCCCCGGGTAGCCAACGCCACCTGCTCGGCCAGGTCGCGCTCGACGGCATTTTCCACTTCACCGTCCAGGCGCGCCCGGGCGTCCTCGACCTCGACCTTGATGGTGAAAGGGTTGAGTATCCGGTTCAGCGCCAGCGCCGTTTGCAACGCGCCTTGCAGGCGGGCGTCCTGCACTGGGCCTGCGAACGCCGGCACGCAATTGGACAGCAGCGCGGCCGCCAACACGGCCATTCGGGGGTTAAAGGGCATGGCTACACCTCCTTTTGTTGGCAAAAGCTGAAAATCGTCGCAACCAATGTGCCAGCGCGCACCTCTAAGGAAATCATCGGGATATCACGGCTTGGCGTTATGAATTGGCCATTGGCTAGCATGCAAAGGACAGATTCATTCAGAATTGACCATGCAACTTGCCCGATTTTTCCCACACTAAACAAAGATCTTTCCCTAAGGAGCGCAGCACATGGAATCAGCCCAGGACAACCAAGGCCGCATTCTGCTGGTGGATGACGAGTCCGCGATCCTGCGCACCTTCCGTTACTGCCTGGAAGATGAAGGCTACAGCGTGGCCACCGCCAACAGCGCCGCCCAGGCCGAAGCGTTGCTGCAACGCCAGGTCTTCGACCTGTGCTTTCTCGACCTGCGCCTGGGCGAAGACAACGGCTTGGACGTGCTGGCCCAGATGCGCGTGCAGGCGCCCTGGATGCGCGTGGTGATCGTCACCGCCCATTCGGCGATCGACACCGCCGTCGATGCCATCCAGGCCGGCGCCGCCGATTACCTGGTCAAGCCTTGCAGCCCCGACCAACTGCGCCTGGCCACCGCCAAGCAACTGGAAGTGCGTCAGCTCTCGGCGCGCCTGGAAGCCCTGGAGGGCGAAGTACGCAAACCCAAGGATGGCCTCGACTCCCACAGCCCGGCGATGATGGCGGTGCTGGAAACCGCCCGCCAGGTGGCCACCACCGACGCCAACATCCTCATCCTTGGCGAGTCGGGCACCGGCAAAGGCGAACTGGCCCGCGCCATTCACGGCTGGAGCAAGCGTGCGCGCAAGGCTTGCGTCACCATCAACTGCCCATCGCTCAATGCCGAGCTGATGGAAAGCGAACTGTTCGGCCACACCCGTGGCGCCTTCACCGGGGCCAGCGAAAGTACCCTGGGGCGGGTCAGCCAGGCCGACGGCGGCACCCTGTTCCTCGATGAGATCGGTGACTTCCCACTGACCCTGCAACCGAAACTGCTGCGTTTCATCCAGGACAAGGAATACGAGCGGGTCGGCGACCCGGTCACGCGCCGCGCCGATGTGCGCATCCTCGCCGCTACCAACCTCAACCTTGAGGAGATGGTGCGCGAGAGCCGCTTCCGGGAAGACCTGCTGTACCGCCTGAACGTCATCACCCTGCACCTGCCGCCGCTGCGCGAGCGCAGCGAGGACATCCTGACCCTGGCCGACCGTTTCCTCGCCCGCTTCGTCAAGGAGTACTCGCGCCCGGCCCGCGGCTTCAGCGACGAGGCCCGCGCCGCACTGCTCAACTACCGCTGGCCGGGCAACATCCGCGAGCTGCGTAACGTGATCGAACGCGCCAGCATCATCTGCCCGCAGGAGCGGGTAGAAATCAGCCACCTGGGCATGGGCGAGCAACCTACCGGCAATGCGCCACGGGTGGGCGCGGCATTGAGCCTGGACGAACTGGAGCGTGCGCACATCGGCGCGGTGCTGGCCACCAGCGACACCCTCGACCAAGCCGCCAAAACCCTGGGCATCGATGCCTCGACCCTTTACCGCAAGCGTAAGCAGTACAACCTATGAAGTGGCAAATGAAGCTGCGCACGCGGCTTTTCCTCAGCATCTCGGCGCTGGTTACGGTGGCCCTGCTGGGCCTGCTGCTGGGCCTGGTCAGCGTGCTGCAGATGGCCACCGTGCAGCAAGAATCGGTGCGCGAGACGACCCAGGCCCTGGAAACGGGCCTGAAGTTGCGGCAAAACCTTGGCGAGCAACTGACCTTGCTGCTGGACGAGGACACCGCGCCCACCAGCCTGGTGGCCCTGCAAGACAACTTCAAGGCACTGCTCGACCAAGGCCTGGCCCAGGGCGGTGAGCGCTCGGGCTTCAGCAAGGCCAACAGCAACTACCAGGCGTTCCTCCAGGCCTACCACGAAAGCCCGGCACCGGCCCGCAGCATGGGCGCGGAACAGCCGCTGGGAGCTGCGTTCAACCAGGTGCGCAGCGACCTGATCGACTCGCACAAACAGGCGCTGGAGCTGATTACCCGCAGTGAAGAGCACACCCGCGACCGCGCCCTGCTGGTCAGCGGCGTGCTCGGCCTGATGGGCCTGGTGGTGCTGGTGTTGGGCTTCATCACCGCACACAACATCGCCCGGCGCTTCGGCCAGCCGATCGAAGCGCTGGCCAAGGCCGCAGACCAGCTGGGCCAGGGCAACTTCGATGTCACCCTGCCCGTGACCCAGGCCATCGAGCTCAACCAGCTCACCCGCCGCTTCGGGCTGATGGCCGATGCCCTGCGCAAGCACCAGGCAACTAACGTCGACGAATTGCTGGCCGGCCAGCAGCGCTTGCAGGCGGTGCTCGACAGCATCGACGACGGCTTGCTGATCATCGACCGCCAAGGGCGCCTGGAACACCTTAACCCGGTGGCCCAGCGCCAACTGGGCTGGAGCGATAGCCGCGTCGGCAGCGCCCTGGCCGAGGCCCTGCAGCGGCCAGAGCTGGAAGCGCAACTGCGCCAGGTGCTGCGCGGTGGCAGCCTGGACCGCCCGCCCGAAGACCTGAGCATCGAGGTCGACGAAGAAATGCGCTTGCTGACCTACAGCCTGACCCCGGTCAGCCACCCGCAGGGGCCGATTCTCGGTGCGGTGATGGTGCTGCACGACGTGACCGAGCAGCGCGCCTTCGAGCGCGTGCGCAGTGAATTCGTGCTGCGCGCCTCCCATGAACTGCGCACCCCGGTCACTGGTATGCACATGGCCTTCGGGCTGTTGCGCGAGCGGGTGAAGTTCCCGCCCGAAGCACGCGAGAACGACCTGCTGGAAACCATCGGTGAGGAAATGCAGCGCCTGACCCAGCTGATCAACGACCTGCTGAATTTCTCGCGCTACCAGAGCGGCCTGCAAAAACTCGAACTGGCGCCGTGTGCCATAGACGAGTTGCTTGAGCGCGCCCTGGCACGGGCCAGTGAGCACGCGGCGGACAAGCAAATCGAGCTGGTCAAGGCGCTGGAGCCGCCGTTGCCGCGTATTCAGGCCGACATCGCGCAGCTGGACCGGGTACTCGACAACCTGCTGCACAACGCCATCCGCCATACCGCCAACGGCGGGCGCATCCGCCTGCACGCACGGCGCCATGCCGAGCGGGTGATCGTCAGCGTCGAAGATAACGGCGAGGGGATAGCCTACGGGCAGCAGGGGCGGATTTTCGAACCGTTCGTGCAGGTGGGGCGCAAGAAAGGCGGGGCAGGGCTGGGGCTGGCCCTGTGCAAGGAGATCGTGCAGTTGCATGGCGGGCGCATGGGCGTGTTTTCCCGGCCAGGGCAGGGCACCCAGTTCTACATGGCCTTGCCCGTTTGATGTCGCCTGGTAGGAGCGAGCGTAGCTCGCGATGGGGCGCACAGCGGCCCCGGGGTTTCAGCGCGGCACAGAATGGCGGGGCTGCTTTGCAGCCCATCGCGAGCTGTGCTCGCTCCTACCCGGCTTATCGCCAACTTCCCCGGAGTGCTCAAGGCTCATCATCGATCCTCACCCGCCGCGGCTGCCGCCCACGGGTCACCAGCTCGGCGAACTGCCGGGCATTGAGCGGGTGGGCGAACAACCACCCCTGCCCGTAGTTCACCCCCTCGCTGTTGAGCAACACCGCCTGCGCCTCACATTCGATGCCCTCGGCAATCACCCGCAGGTGCAGGTCATGGGCCATGCGAATGATATGAGGCGCCACGCCACTGCTGGCCGCGTCATGCCCCAGGGCATCGATGAATGCCTTGTCGATCTTCAGGCAATCCACCGGCAGGGTCTGCAAATAGGCCAGGCTGCAATAGCCCGTGCCGAAATCATCGATCAACACCTGGTGCCCCACCGAGCGCAGGGCCTGCAGGTTGTCCCGCGCCACCACTACGTCGATCAGCCCACGTTCGGTGACTTCGAAGGCAATCTGGCTGGCCGCCACCCGGTGCAGGGCCAGCAGGCGCGCCGCCACCCGGCCGATGCGCGGGGCCATCACGTCACAGGCCGCCAGGTTCACGGAAATGTACAGGTTACGGTGCGAGCGCAGCAGCTGCCCCAGCTGCTCCAGCACCCGCTGCAGCACGAAATCGGTGATCTGGCGGATTTGCCCGGTGTTCTCCGCCAGGGGAATGAACAGGTCCGGGCTGGTCAGGGTGCCGTCCGGGCGGCGCCAGCGCACCAACGCCTCGGCGCCGACACAGCGGCGGCTGTCGAGCTCGATGATCGGCTGGTACAGCACCTGCAGCTCACCACGGCGCAAGGCGTTCTGCAGCTCCGAACTCATCGAGCGGCGCTGCTGCACCAACTGCAGTACCAGCCAGCCAATGCAGCAGGCCGCCAGCAGGCTACCGGGGAACAGCAGCCAGAGCATGCCGTTCATGCGCAAGGGCAGGCTGGCGCGCGGCGCAATCAGCATCAGCTGGTAGTCCGGTGACTTGGTGGGCATGCGGTACACCAGCCGGTCACGCAACTCGAACAACGATTTATGGCTGGGCGGTGGCCAGTCGCGGGTCGGGGGCCAGGCCTGGGCCGGGCCAAGCACCGGTATCGCCCGGGTTCCCCCATCGAGCACCACCAGCAAGCTGCCGCCCGGCGGCAGGTCGACCACATCGGTCAGGTGCCCACGGGACGTGGACACCAGGAAGTTGCCCCGCGCCAGCATCAGCGCTGCCAGGTTCTCGTTGGGCTCGGTGGTGGTGTTGAGCCAGTAGCTGTAGGTGGGCCCGCGAATGTCCGGGGGCCGGGTCGGCACGAATGCCCGGTCACCGCCGCGGTTGGAGCAGGCGACATTGGCATCGACGTAGGCCGCCTCATAAATGAAGCGCGAACCCAGGCCGACCCGCTGCAAGGTCGCGATCATTGCCGGGCTGCAGCCACGCAAGGTTTGCCCCTGCAACTCGTCGACGCCTTCGCGCAACTGGCCGAAGACCTGCTCCAGGCGGTCGAGAAAGCGCTCGCCCTGGGCGTTCATCTGCGCGCTTTCGCTTTCCTTCATCTGGTGCAGGGCAATGCCAATGCTGGCAGTAAGCAATACGGCAGCGCTGGCCAGTGCTGCCAAGGTGGCCAGCATCCAGGGACGGTAAAAAAATTGGCGCAGCGCAGAAATCAGAGCAGACATGGGCAGCATCCAGTTGATTAACAAGGTATAGCAACTGGAATGGGAATCGGCCCCTGCCGTTTGGCGGGAGCCGAGAGGCCTCAGCGCATGCGGTTGAGTACCTGCAACATGGCGGCAGTCTGGGCGTCAGGCACGCCGTCGAAACGCTGGGGGCGGAAGTGCATCTGGAAGGCGGCAATGACATGCCGGGTGGCCACGTCCAGTTGCCCGGTCTGCTCGATGGCATAGCCAAAGCGCGCCAGTTCCTGCTGGTACCAGCCGACGGTTGGCGGGTTGGCGGCGAAATACATCTGCTGGCGGGCCACTGCGTTGGCATCCGGCCAGATGCCCAGGCCTTCGTCAGCCAGGCGCTTCCACGGGAACAGCGGCCCCGGGTCGAGCTTGCGCAGCGGCGCGATGTCGCTGTGCCCGATGATGTGCCGTGGCTCGATATGGTTACGCTTGACGATGTCCTTGAGCAAGGCGATCAGCGACTGCACCTGCGCCTCGCTGTAGGGGTACCAGATCCGGCCATTGGGCGTTTCGTCAAAGCCCGGGTTGACGATCTCGATGCCGATCGAGCTGGAGTTGAGCCAGGTTCGCCCCTGCCACTGGCTTTCGCCAGCGTGCCAGGCACGGCGGTTTTCATCGACCAGCTGGTAGATCGTGCCCGGGCCGTCACCGATCAGGTAATGGCTGCTCACCTCGCCATGGGTGAGCAATGCCAGGGAGCGCTCCAGGGAGGCATTGGTGTAGTGCAGCACAACGAACTGGACGCGGTTGTCCTGGTTGGCCGAGGGGTGGCTACGGTCGATGCGCAGGCCGGTCGAGCATCCGGCCAGGGCAAGCAGCAGCAATGCGGAAAAGAACGCTTTCATTGGGGGTGCCAGGTTTGCTGGGGCAGTAATGCAACATCATAACGTATGCGCAGCCCGCCCACCCGATCAGCTTTGTTCCACGCGGTTACGGCCCAGCTCCTTGGCCCGGTACAAGGCTTCGTCGGCGCGCTTGAGCACCTGGTCGCCTCGCTCGCCAGAGCGGAACGCGCTCAGCCCGATGGAGGTGGTAATCACCACCCGCTCGCCCTTGAAGTGGAACGGGCACGCCTCGATGGCCGCGCGCAGCACCTCGCTCACCTGGGCCGCCGCCGCCGGGGGCGTCTGCGGCAGCAGCAGGACGAACTCCTCGCCGCCGAAGCGGGCGATGAAGTCGCGCCCACGCAGGCGCTTGCGCAGCTGGTCGGCGACAATCTTCAGCACCTTGTCACCGGCCAGGTGGCCGTAGCTGTCGTTGATACGCTTGAAGTGGTCCAGGTCGAGAATCGCCATGGCCAGGTGGCCGCCATTTTCCTGCCAGTCGCGCATTTCATGCTCGACGCGCTCGCTCCAGGCGGCGCGGTTGGGCAGGCCGGTGAGCGGGTCGATCAAGGCTTTCTGGCGCTGCTCCTCAAGGTGCTCGCGGTAACCGAGGGCTTCCTGCTCCATGCTCGCCACCCGTTCGGCCAGCCCCTGCAGGCGCCCGGCCAGCTCCTGCTCGCGGCGGTCGCGCTCGTGCTGGTGGGCGTCCATGGTGCCCAGCAGGCCTTCCAGGCGGTTTTCCAGGATGGACTTGAGGCTGACCACATCGACTGCGCCCTGCACGCTGCTCTGCAAGCCGTCGACCTGCTCGCGCAGCTGGTGGTCCAGTTCACGTGCGGCCGAGCTGTTGTCGGCATGCCCGGCACTGGCCTCGTGCAAGTGGCTCTGGAAGCTTTCCAAGCGCTCGTTGAGTTGCTGCAGGTAAGTTTCGAATTCGTGCTGGCCGCTGTCGGTGATCGCCAGCATCAGAACCGCCAGGTCGTCGAGCACCGGAATCAGTTCGTACCAGTTCAGCCCACGCGCCACCCGTTCGCGCATATCCAGCGCCTGGGCCTTGTGCCGCTCGGGCAGGCTGAGGTCGTCCAGCAGGCCGAGCAGGGTATGCTCGATGTGCGCAGCCACCTGGCTGTACGGGGGTTCGACCGCATCGGGGAGGGCGTAGGGCCCATCTTCGCCAAACACCTCGTCAAGGGGGGGCAATGTGTCGCCATCTGCCTCGGTTTCCGGCAAGGGCACGGCCGCTTCCGGCGCGGTGACCGCCTCGGGCGCTGGCATGACTGCAGCCGCCTCGGATTCTGGCGCGGCCAAGGGCTCAGCCATCGCAGGCGGGGCCCCAACCGCGGGCTCCAGCGGTTCAACGGCAACAGCCTCGGCTTGCGGCTCGGGCACGGGCTCGGCGACAGGCTCAGCCGCAGGCACCGCATGCAGCTCATCGACATCCCGGGGCGGCAGGTCTACCAGCAGCGGCCCTTCGCGGTGGGGAAGGTCTTCAACTACGGCGACAACCGGCTGCACCGGCTCGGCCGGCGGCGCCTCGGCCTGGGGCTCGCTTTCGCGGTTGCCGAACAAGCGCTGCAGGAAACCTGGCCTGGCTTCCTCGTCGGTGCGGTTCAGCGACGACAGGGCGCGGCCCTGCAAGCCACTGAGCTCGCCCAGCAGCGGCGGCAGCTCGCGTGACTGGGCAACCCCGCCGTCGAGCTTTTTCGCCAGTTTCTTCAAGGGCCGCGACACATCGCCAGGCAAGGGCAAACCCTGCAACTGGTTGACCAGTGCGTTCAGCGCATCACTGACCTGGTTCATGCGGGTTTCGCGGCGTTGCTCGGAATCGAGCACGGCTTTTTCCAGGCGCGGGATCAACCCGGCAAGGCCGGCGTCCATGTTGTCACTGCGAATGACATCGCGCATTTCCTTCATGCATTCGTCGACCACCTTGTCGCTGCCTTCGGCGGCCAGGGTGCTGCGCACCAGGCCACGGCGCAGCAGGTCGAGGCGCGCTTCCCAGCGGCGTTCGAGCTTTTCCTGCTGTTCGATGCTTTTAAGGTATTTTTCTTTCCAGCGCTCGGCTTCTTCGGTCATGCCTGGATCCGCGACGAATGACACAACTATGGGCGGTAATTACACGCTGTCGGCGCGAAGATGCAACACTTGAGGGCGCCGTGCGGTTTTGCTGATCTAGCTCAGAGCCGGCAGCGTATCCACAGTCAGTGCATCAGGCAATCGGATCTCGACCGCAACGGGAAGATGATCGGAAATTGGCTGCGCCAGCACCTCCACCCGCTCCAGGGTCAGGCTCGGGCTGAGCAGGATGTGGTCCAGGCAGCGTTGCGGGCGCCAGCTGGGGAAGGTCGCCTCGACCTGAGGGGCAATCAGGCCCAGGTCGCGCAGGGGGGAGTGGTCGAGCAGGTCGGTGGCATGGGTGTTCATGTCACCCATGAGGATCTGGTGGCGGTAGCCGCCAATCAGCTCACGAATGTAGGCCAGCTGCAGTGCGCGGGTCTTGGCGCCGAGGGCCAGGTGCATCATCACCACGATCAGCGCGTCGGCGCCTTCGCCGAAGCGCACCAGGATCGCACCACGGCCGGCCGGGCCGGGCAGCGGGTGATCTTCCAGCAGCTGCGGTTTAAGGCGGCTGAGTACGCCATTGCTGTGCTGGGCAAAGCGCCCCAGGTTGCGGTTGAGCTGTTGGTACCAATAGGGGAAGGAGCCCAGCTGGGCCAGGTGCTCCACCTGGTTGACGTAGCCCGAGCGCAGGCTGCCGCCATCGGCTTCCTGCAAGGCCACCAGGTCGAAGTCGCCCAGCAGCTTGCCGATTTTCTGCAAGTTGCCGGCCCGCCCGGTATGCGGCAGCAGGTGCTGCCAGCTACGGGTCAGGTAGTGGCGATAGCGCTCGGTGCTGATGCCAACTTGAATGTTGAAACTGAGCAGCCGCAGGCGACCATCCTCAGGCAGGCCAGGGGCCTGCAGGTGATGCTCGTTGACCTGCGGCTGGTGCAAGCCAATGCCACGCGCGGTTCTGAAGCGGCGCATGGGGTTCGCCGCTTACTTAGCGGCGCGCTCCTTGGCAATCAGCTGGTCGGCGACGTTCAGCACGCCCTCAGGCCCGCCAGCGGTGCCCAGGTCGAAGCGGTACTTGCCGTTGACCACCATGCTCGGTACGCCGGTGATTTCATACTTCTTCGCCAGTTCCTTGGCCTGGTTGACCTGGCCCTTGATGGCGAACGAGTTGAAGGTGGCGAGGAACTTGTCCTTGTCCACACCCTGGGTGGCGAGGAAGTCGGCCATGTCTTGCGGGTCGGTCAGGCGCTTGTGCTGGTTCTGGATGGCATCGAACACGGCGGCGTGCACCTTGTGCTCCACGCCCATGGCTTCGAGGGTCAGGAACATCTGGCCGTGGGCGTCCCACGGGCCGCCGAACATGGCGGGCACGCGCTTGAAGTTGACATCCTTGGGCAGTTTGTCGACCCATGGGTTGATGGTCGGCTCGAAGTGGTAGCAATGTGGGCAGCCGTACCAGAACAGCTCGACCACTTCGATCTTGCCTGGCTGGGATACCGGAACAGGGTTGCTCAGCTCGATGTATTCCTTGCCGGCACTTGCAGGCTCGGCGGCCTGGGCGGCAGTCATACCGATAACGCTGGCAGCGACCAGCGCGGCGCTGAGAATCAGTTTACGCATGCTTTACTCCTGAGCATTCATTGGTCGCCTCGACGCCACCTGTGCTATGACCGGTGGCGAAGGGCCCGAGTTCTGTAGTGTAACGGCTGCGGATGGAAAAAAGGGCGACCCGCGCCGCCCTTTCATCTTTAGCGTTGCCGCATTAACCGAATGTTAATGCAGGCCCTGGATGTAGCTGGCCAAGGCATCGATATCGTGATTGCTCAAGCGCCCGGCAATCGTGCGCATGGTCATGGCGTCGCCGTCGTTGGTGCGGTTGCCCTCACGGAAGTCGGTGAGCTGCTTGGTCACGTACTGCGAGTGCTGGCCCCCCAGGTGCGGGAAGCCGGCCAGAGCGATGCCGGCGCCGTTGGGCGAATGGCAGCCGGTGCAGGCAGGCAGCTTGCGGTCCAGGTCGCCGCCGTTGAACAGCGCGCGGCCACGCTCGACCAGCTTGGGGTCGGCGGCGCCAACGCTGCCTTTCTGGCTGGAGAAGTAGGCGGCGATATCGGCCAAGTCCTGGTCATTGAAGTTGGCCAGCATGCCGGTCATCTCCAGCACGGTACGCTTGCCCGACTGGATGTCGTGCAGTTGTTTTTCCAGGTAGCGCTGGCCCTGGCCGGCCAGTTTCGGGAAGTTTGGTGCCAGGCTGTTGCCGTCGGGGTTGTGGCAGGCACCACAGACGGCCGTCTTGGCCTGGCCAGCGGCGGCATCGCCTTTGATGGGGTCCGCAGCAGTGGCTGCACCTGCGACACCCAGGGTCAACAGCAGACTCACGACTAGTTTGTTCATCAGCTAATCCAACACGGCTAAGGGTGAAATGTTATGTATCGGGACTGCCACTCATCCAAAGGATGACCAAACGGTAGTCCTCGGCACTGCAGTCCATGCACAATCCACGCGGCGGCATAGCCTTGAAACCCTGGGTAACATGCACCAACAGCTGCTCCATGCCTTGCGCCAGCCTTGGCTCCCATGCAGCCCGGTCACCCCTCTGGGGCGCCTGGGGCAACTGCCCGGCGTGACAAGCCGCACACGTGCGGTTGTACAACGCCTCGGGATCCTGTGTAGCCTGTGCGCTGAACATCGGCAGGAACACACCGACAGCTAGCAGCCATTTCGCCATGCGAAACGACCTGACAGGGTTGGGGGACGCGCTGCGTTCTGATGCGCGAGCTATTGTTCGACACCCCATGCCCGTTCCCCTTCGCTGGGAGAATGGGCACACAAAAACTGGGGCATTATATACTTCCGCCAACCAAACGGAAACGACACTGCTTGCCGGCCTAGGCGTTGGCAACACCCACATCGGATATCCCATGCAAGTCAAGAACCCCATCCTCGGCCTCTGCCAGAAAGCCAAATTCGCCCTCAGCGCTGCCAAGGTCGAACAATGCCCGGACGACCAGGGTTACGAGGTGGCTTTCGCCGGCCGTTCCAACGCCGGCAAGTCCAGCGCCCTCAACACCCTGACTCATGCCAGCCTGGCGCGTACCTCGAAAACCCCAGGGCGCACCCAGCTGTTGAATTTTTTCAGTCTGGACGATGAACGGCGTTTGGTCGACCTGCCGGGTTACGGTTATGCAAAAGTCCCGATTCCGCTCAAGCAGCACTGGCAGAAGCACCTGGAGGCCTACCTGGGCAGCCGTGAGTGCCTGCGTGGGGTGATCCTGATGATGGACACCCGCCACCCGATGACCGACTTCGACAAGATGATGCTCGACTGGGCCAAGGCCAGCGGCATGCCGATGCACATCCTGCTGACCAAGGCCGACAAGCTGACCCACGGCGCGGGCAAGAACACCTTGCTCAAGGTGCAGTCGGAAATCCGCAAGGGCTGGGGCGATGGCGTGACCATCCAACTGTTCTCGGCGCCCAAGCGCCTGGGCCTGGAAGAAGCCTACCGGGTGCTGGCCGACTGGATGGAACTGGAAGACAAGCCCGTCGCCTGACAGCACCGCACTTCCGGTAGGAGCGAGCGCAGCTCGCGATGGGGCGCGCAGCGGCCCCAGGTTGTCAGCTTCGCGGCTGATGATGCCGGGGCTGCTTTGCAGCCCATCGCGAGCTGCGCTCGCTCCTACAGGGCCGGGTGATTAAGGGAGTGCCTCAGGTCAAATTCCGGGCAAAAAAAACCCCGGACTTCGTATGGGGAGGGGGAAGTTCGGGGTTCAAATCTGGACCGCTAGGGCGGGGTCCAGGTATCTGCCAACACTTAACACAACATAGGAGCATCGAAAGGCTTCACCAGCCATTCAGTTACTCTGAGTTCCACTTCACCGGTTTAGTTCCGAAGCCCTCAAAACTATTTGCGATAGTTTCATGAAACTCCGGATCTAGTGGCATCGAGCCATGCCAGGATCCGCGTCACTACGCCGCAGATCCTACACAGCTTTCCCAGCTCAATCAGTGAGCTTCATCCCAATTCGCACCAACACCTACTTCGACCAGCAGCGGCACATCCAGTTTTGCGGCATTGCTCATGTGCTGGCGAATTTCATCTTTCACCTGCTCCAGCAGTTCCTCGCGCACCTCCAGCACCAGTTCGTCGTGCACCTGCAGGATCACCCGGGCGTCCAGGCCGCTGGCCTGCAGCCAGTTGTCCACATTGACCATGGCGCGCTTGATGATGTCGGCGGCCGTGCCCTGCATCGGCGCGTTGATCGCCGTGCGCTCGGCACCCTTGCGCAGGGCCGGGTTCTTGGCGTTGATGTCCGGCAGGTACAGGCGGCGGCCGAACAGGGTTTCGACGAAGCCCTGCTCGGCGGCCTGGGCGCGGGTGCGCTCCATGTAGGCCAGCACGCCTGGGTAACGGGCGAAGTAGCGGTCGATGTAGTCCTGGGACTGCTTGCGGTCGACGCCGATCTGCTTGGCCAGGCCAAAGGCACTCATGCCGTAGATCAGGCCGAAGTTGATGGCCTTGGCGCTGCGGCGCTGGTCGGTGGTGACGTTCTCCAGGGCCACGCCGAACACTTCGGCAGCGGTGGCGCGGTGCACGTCGAGGTCGTTGCGGAAGGCATGCAGCAGGCCTTCGTCCTTGGCCAGGTGGGCCATGATGCGCAGTTCGATCTGCGAGTAGTCCGCAGCCAGCAGCTTGTAGCCGGGGCTGGCGACGAAGGCCTGGCGAATGCGCCGGCCCTCGGCGGTACGAATCGGGATGTTCTGCAGGTTCGGGTCGCTGGACGACAGCCGCCCGGTGGCCGCCACGGCCTGCTGGTAGGAGGTGTGGATACGCCCGGTGCGCGGGTTGATCTGGCCCGGCAGCTTGTCGGTGTAGGTGCTCTTGAGCTTGCTCAGGCTGCGGTACTGCATCAGCACTTCCGGCAGCGGGTAGCCCTGCAGGGCCAGGTCGTCGAGCACGGCTTCGGCGGTGGACGGCTGGCCTTTAGCGGTTTTGCTCAGCACCGGCATGCCCAGCTTGTCGTAAAGGATCGCGCCCAGCTGCTTGGGCGAACCCAGGTTGAACTCCTCGCCGGCCAGCGCGTAGGCACGCTGCTCCAGTTCGGCCATCTTCACGCCCAACTCGCCGCTTTGTACGTTCAGCAGCGCAGCGTCCACCAGCGCGCCTTGGCGCTCGATGCGCGCCAGCACCGGCACCAGCGGCATCTCGATGTCCATCAGCACCGGTTGCACGCTCGGCGTTTGCGCCAGGCGTGCCTGCAGCGCGTGGTGCAGGCGCAGGGTGATGTCGGCGTCTTCGGCCGCATACGGGCCGGCCTTGTCCAGGTGGATCTGGTTGAAGGTCAGCTGCTTGGCACCCTTGCCGGCGATGTCCTCGAAGGCGATGGTGCTGTGCTCCAGGTACTTCTGCGCCAGGCTGTCCATGTCGTGACGGGTGGCGGTGGAGTTGAACACATACGACTCCAGCATGGTGTCGTAGGCCACGCCACGCATGTCGATGGCCGGCGAGCCATTGGCCAGGATGTTGATGTCGTACTTGGCGTTCTGCCCGACCTTGGCCTTGGCCGGGTCTTCGAGCAAGGGCTTGAGGGCCAGCAGTACGGCCTCGCGGTCCAGCTGCTGGGGGGCACCTTCGTAATCGTGGGCCAGCGGCACGTAGGCCGCCTCATGCGGATTGACCGCGAACGACAGGCCAACCAGTTGCGCCTGCTGGGCGTCGAGGCTGGTGGTTTCGGTGTCGAAAGCGAACAGCGGCGCCTGGCGCAGCTTTTCCAGCCAGGCGTCGAAACGGGCCTGGTCGAGAATGGTTTCGTAGGTGGGTTCCACAGGGGCAGCCGGTGCTTCAACGGGTGCCAGGTCACTGCCGGCCTTCACCGCGTCGCGCTGCACGTCGGCGATCCAGCTCTTGAACTCCATCTCGGTGTACAGCGCGAGCAGGGCTTCGCGGTCGGGCTCGCCGCACACCAGCGCCTCGACCTCGACATCCAGTGGCACGTCGCACTTGATGGTGGCCAGCTCGTAGGACAGGAACGCGGCATCACGGTGTTCCTGCAACTTGGCCGGCAGGGTCTTGGCGCCGCGAATGGCCAGGGTCGGCACCTTGTCGAGGTTGGCGTACAGGTCGCTGAGGCCTCCGCCGATACCGGTCAGCAGGCCCACCGCGGTTTTTTCGCCCACGCCCGGTACGCCCGGAATGTTGTCGACCTTGTCGCCCATCAGGGCCAGGAAGTCGATGATGTGCTCGGGGCCGACGCCGAATTTTTCGTGCACGCCGGCCACGTCCAGCACGCTGCCGGTCATGGTGTTGACCAGGGTCACGTGGCCGTCCACCAGCTGCGCCATGTCCTTGTCGCCGGTCGAGATGATAACCGGGCGGCCCTGGGTGGCGCTGCTGCGGGCCAGGGTGCCGATCACGTCATCGGCCTCCACCCCTTCCACGCACAGCAGTGGGTAGCCCAGTGCGCGCACGCTGGCGTGCAGCGGCTCTACCTGCACCCGCAGGTCGTCGGGCATGCTCGGGCGGTTGGCCTTGTAGTCGGCGTACAGGGTGTCGCGGAAGGTGCCGCCCTTGGCGTCGAACACCACGGCGAACAGGCTGTCGGGGTATTGCCGGCGCAGGCTCTTGAGCATGTTCAGCACCCCCTTGACCGCGCCGGTGGGCATGCCCTTGGAGGTGGTCAGTGGCGGCAGCGCGTGGAAGGCGCGGTAGAGGTAGGAGGAACCGTCCACCAGGACGAGAGGCGCTTGGCTCATGAGCAGAATCAACCTTTTCGGCGGGTCCGGAGCTAGAATAGCCGGATCAATGACGACAAAGGGACTAGGTTATCATGCGTACACTCAATCGCCTGTTAGTGCTGGGCCTGCTGGCCACCATGCCAGTCGTCACCCTGGCGGCGGAAGACGCCCCCTCGGCCGATCCCGAGGTGACCATTCGCACGGAAGGCGACAAGACCATCCAGGAATACCGCCAGAACGGCTTCCTGTATGCGATCAAGATCACGCCGAAAAACGGCAAGCCGTATTTCCTGGTACGCGCCGATGGCTCTGATGGCAATTTCATTCGTTCCGACCAGCCGGACATGCTGATTCCGTCCTGGAAGATCTTCGAGTGGTAAGCTGACGCGCGCACCGTTCACATCAACCCGGCACTTCCCGGCGGAAGTGCCCGTATGGGCTTTTTTTCATCATGTCAGTCTTCACCCCCGTGACCCGGCCTGAGCTGGAAACCTTTCTGGCGCCGTACGAGCTGGGCCGTCTGCTCGACTTCCAGGGCATTGCCGCCGGTACCGAGAACAGTAACTTCTTCGTCAGCCTGGAAAAGGGTGAGTTCGTCCTGACGCTGGTCGAACGCGGCCCGGTCGAGGACATGCCGTTCTTCATCGAGCTGCTGGACGTGCTGCACGGCGCCGACATGCCGGTGCCCTACGCCCTGCGCGACCGCGACGGCAACGCCCTGCGCGAATTGTGCGGCAAGCCGGCGCTGCTGCAGCCTCGGCTGTCGGGCAAGCACATCAAGGCGCCCAACGCCCAGCACTGCGCCCAAGTGGGCGAGCTGCTGGCGCACATTCACCTGGCCACTCGCGAGCGCATCATCGAGCGCCGCACCGACCGCGGCCTGGACTGGATGCTGGCCTCCGGCGCCGAGCTGCTGCCGCGCCTGAGCGGCGAGCAGGCTGCGCTGCTGCAGCCGGCACTGGCGGAAATCACCGCGCACAAGGCGCAGATCCTGGCCTTGCCACGGGCCAACCTGCATGCCGACTTGTTCCGCGACAACGTGATGTTCGAAGGCACGCACCTGACCGGCGTGATCGATTTCTACAACGCCTGCTCGGGCCCGATGCTGTATGACATCGCCATCACCGTGAACGACTGGTGCCTGGATGAACACGGCGCAATCGATGTGCCCCGGGCCCAGGCGCTGCTGGCGGCGTATGCCGCATTGCGGCCGTTTACCGCGGCCGAAGCCGAGCTGTGGCCGGAAATGCTGCGGGTGGGTTGCGTGCGCTTCTGGCTGTCGCGCCTGATTGCCGCGGAATCGTTTGCCGGGATGGATGTGATGATCCATGACCCACGCGAGTTCGAGGTGCGCCTGGCGCAGCGCCAGCAGGTGGCTTTGCACCTACCGTTTGCCCTTTGAACCGCATCGCGAGCTGCGCTCGCTCCTACAAGGCCACAATTCCCGGTAGGAGCGAGCGCAGCTCGCGAAAGGGCCGGAACAGGCTTACAACTGTTCCAGGCACCCGGCCAAATCACCACCCAGCTTCTCGAGCAACCGCTCATACCCCGTGGCATCCACCGGGTCGGTGCCGCCCAAGGCATCCAGCTCGGCCAAGCGCACCGGCAAGCCAGCCGTCAACGTCTCGGCCAGGCGCGGGCGCAGTGGCGGCTCGCTGAACACGCAGGTCTTGCCCACTTCCATCAGGCGCTTGCGCATCGCCGCCACGTGCTGCGCGCCCGGCTGCACCTCCGAGGCCACGCTGAACACCCCGGTATGCTGCAGGCCATAAGCCGACTCGAAGTAATCGAACGCCTCGTGGAACACGAAGTACGGCTTGCCGGCAATACCCGCCACCCGCGCCTTGATGCGCGCATCCAGGCCGTCCATACGCGCACTGAACGCCTTCAGGTTGGCCTGGTAACGCGCCGCATTGGCAGGGTCCGCTGCCGCCAGGTCCGCGGCCATCTTCGCCGCGATCACCCGGGCGTTGAACGACGACAACCACAGGTGCGCATCCAGGCTGCCGGGGCGGTGGTCGTGGTCATGCTCGTCCTGGTCTGCCTCCTCGTGGGAATGGCTGTCCTCGCCGAAATGGCGCAGCTTCATGCCCGGCAGCGATTGCACAGCCACCGTCGGCTTGCTGCGGGTGCCCAGCACGCGGGGCAGGAAGTTCTCCATGTCCGGGCCAATCCAGTACAGCAGGTCGGCATCGCCCACCTTGCGCACGTCGGAGGGGCGCAGCGCATAGTGGTGCGGCGAGGCGCCCGGCGGCAGTAGCACGTCGGGGCTGCCGACACCGTCCTGCACGGCGGCGGCAATCTGTTGCAGGGGTTTGATACTGGTCAGCACACGCACGTCGGCCTGGGCCGAACAGGCGATGAAAGCGACAAAAAGCACTAGGAATCGGGACACGATCAATACTCGACTCGTCAGAAACAGGTAACATAATAACGTCTCCATCCAGAACCGTCGCCGCCCATATGTCCATTACGCCGCTGGCTCACCGTCCCCACGATCATTCCCATTGCGTGCACAGCGCCCTGGCTGAAGCCGAGGTGCTCTGTACCCGCCAAGGCCTGCGCCTGACCGCACTGCGCAAGCGCGTGCTGGAACTGGTGTGGCAGAGCCACAAGCCGCTGGGCGCCTACGACATCCTCGCCGTGCTCAGCGAACAGGACGGCCGCCGCGCCGCGCCGCCCACCGTATACCGTGCCCTGGACTTCCTGCTGGAAAACGGCCTGGTGCACCGCATCGCCTCGCTCAACGCCTTCATTGGCTGCAGCCACCCCGAGCACGTGCACCAAGGCCAGTTCCTGATCTGCCGTGAGTGCCATGTGGCCATCGAGCTGGAGCAGGACAGCATCAGCGACGCCATCGTCGCCAGCGCCAAGGGCGTGGGCTTCAGCGTCGAGTCGCAAACCGTGGAAATCGTCGGCCTGTGCGCCAACTGCCGGAGCGCGGCATGAGCGAGGCCCTGATCCGCCTTGAGCAGGTCGGCGTCACCTTTGGCGGCGAGGCGGTGCTCGACAGCATCGACCTGACGGTCGCCCCGGGCCAGATCGTCACCCTGATCGGCCCCAACGGTGCAGGCAAGACCACCCTGGTGCGCGCCGTGCTCGGGCTGCTCAAGCCCCACCGCGGCACGGTGTGGCGCAAGCCGAAGCTGCGCATCGGCTACATGCCGCAAAAGATTCAGGTCGATGCCACGCTGCCGCTGTCGGTACTGCGCTTCCTGCGCCTGGTGCCCGGCGTAGACCGCGCGGCAGCCTTGTCGGCGCTGCAGGAAGTGGGCGCCGAGCAGGTTATCGACAGCCCGATCCAGACCATTTCCGGGGGCGAGATGCAGCGCGTGCTGCTGGCCCGGGCCTTGCTGCGCGAGCCGCAACTGCTGGTGCTCGACGAGCCGGTACAAGGGGTGGACGTGGTCGGCCAGACCGAGCTGTACAACCTCATCACCCGCCTGCGCGACCGCCACGGCTGCGGCGTGCTGATGGTTTCCCACGACCTGCACCTGGTGATGAGCGCTACCGACCAGGTGGTGTGCCTGAACCGTCACGTGTGCTGCTCGGGCCACCCCGAACAGGTCAGCAACGACCCGGCGTTCGTCGAGCTGTTCGGCCAGAATGCGCCGAGCCTGGCGGTCTACCACCACCATCACGACCACAGCCACGACCTACATGGCTCGGTCATCGCCCCTGGCACCCATGTTCACGGAGAGCACTGCAAGCATGGCTGATTTTCTTCTTTACGCCTTGCTTGCGGGTTTGTCCCTGGCAGTGGTGGCCGGCCCGCTCGGCTCCTTTGTGGTGTGGCGGCGCATGGCCTATTTCGGCGACACCCTGTCCCATGCCGCGCTGCTGGGCGTGGCCATGGGCTTCGTGCTGGATGTCAGCCCGGCGCTGGCGGTGACCGTGGGCTGCCTGCTGCTGGCGATCCTGCTGGTCACCCTGCAACAGCGCCAGCCGCTGGCGTCCGACACCCTGCTCGGCATCCTGGCCCCCAGCACCCTGTCGCTGGGCCTGGTGGTGCTGAGCTTCATGCACGATGTGCGCATCGACCTGATGGCCTACCTGTTCGGTGACCTGCTGGCCATCAGCACCACCGACCTTGCCTGGATCCTCGGCGGCAGTGCCCTGGTGTTGCTGCTGCTGGCGGCGCTGTGGCGGCCGCTGCTGGCGATTACCGTGCATGAGGAGCTGGCCATGGTCGAAGGCCTGCCGGTGGCGGGCCTGCGCATGGCGCTGATGCTGCTGATTGCCGTGGTGATCGCGGTGGCGATGAAGATCGTTGGGGTGCTGCTGATTACCTCGCTGCTGATCATTCCCGCCGCTGCGGCGCAGCGTCACGCCCGCTCGCCCGAGCAGATGGCGCTGGGTGCCAGCCTGCTTGGGATTGCCGCCGTGTGCGGCGGCCTTGCCATGTCCTGGTTCAAGGACACCCCCGCCGGGCCATCGATCGTGGTCTGCGCGGCGGTGCTATTCTTGCTGAGCCTGGCCCTGCCAAAACGCTGAAAACCGGGGTGTGCGCAGGCACACCCTGCAACCTTTTCACGGGTAAAGGGTCTGTAAGACCTGTTTTCGAGCGTGCGCACCTGGGTGTAGACTTGCTCGCTTTTTGCGCAAATAGAGAGTCGCAGGAATGAAGCCGTTCGCATCCCGTTATCTGCTTGTTGCCGCGTTTTCCCTGTTCCTGGCCGCTTGCTCCAGTGCGCCGGTGGAACAGGCCGATGCACCTGCCCAAGCCGATGCCTGGCAGCAGCTGCAACAGAGTATCGCCAGCAACGAGCTGGCCACCGCCGAAGACCAACTGGCCACCCTGCAGGCGCAGTCGCCCGGCGACGCCCGCCTGGAGCCCTATCAGCGCCAGCTCGCCGAGGCCTATCTGCAACGCAGCCAGATCGTGCTGCAGAAGGGCGATGTCAACGCCGCCGCCACTGCCCTGGCCCGCGCCCGTGCACTGATGCCACAGGCGCCGGCGGTCACCGGTGGCGATGCCGTGTCCCAGGCGCGCAAGGCCGAGCTGGAGAAAGCCGAGGCGGCATTGAAGGCTGCCGAGGCCAAGCCCCAGGCCCGGGTGATCGACCCGACCGCACCAAGCACCGTGGTGGCGCTGAAAACCACCGACATCCGCGCGATGCGCCGCCAGCTCGACGAAATTGCCAAGGACGTGGTGAATTACCAGTGTGACGTGGTGTTCCAGGTGCCACGGACACAGGATGCGCCGTGGCTGAAAAGCCTGCTGGAGAAGCGCGTGCACAAGCTCGATGGCGATTTCAAGCTGAAGCAGAAGCATGAGATTCAGCGCTCGATGCCGGCCCAGGTGGTTCTGGTTCCGCACCAGCGTTAAGGCCCTTATCGCGACCTGGCGGTCGCTCCTACCGCAATCTCCTGGTAGGAGCGACCGCCAGGTCGCGATGGGCTGCCGAGCAGCCCTTAGGCCGGCACCGCCTCCGCCGCTGCCTCCCGCTCCCAAACCCGATGCCCCTCCACGGCTTTGACAAAGGCATCCACGCTCTTCTGCTCATCCCCCAGCAGCAGCCCCTTGTCCTCCTTGAGCCCCAGCCCGCTCAACAGATCCTTGGTCAACACCATGGCCTTCAGGTGCTTGTACCCTTCCAACAGAAAATGCTTGGCCAACCCGCTCGAAGCCAGGGCCTTGTCCACCCCCTTGGGCACCACGATCCCGTCGAACATCACCGACGGCATCCCCTCCATCGACGCATCCACCGCCAAGGCCTTGCCATCTGCCGCCCTCACCGGCGCCGAGGTCGGCCCCAACAGCATCGGCCTGGCGCTTTCGGCTTCCAGCGCCTTCACCAGCGTATCGACGCTACCGCTGTCCACGCCATCGGCCACCAGCAGGGCGATCTTGCGCCCCTTGATGCCCACATCCCCCGGGTGGCTCATCTGGCTCAAGGCCTTGGACTTCGCGGGTTTGCCACCTTTCACCTTGACCGTACCCTGCTTCGGCGCAGGCAGCCCCAGGTTGCCCGCCACCGCCGCCGCCAGCTTCAGGTCGATGTTGGCCAGAATCTCGTCAACCACCCGCTGGCGAATGTGCTCGCGCTCCACCTTGCCCAGCTCGAAGCTGTAGGCCTTGATGATGTGCTGCTGCTCGGTGGGGCTCATGCTGTGGAAGAACAGCTGCGCCTGGGAGAAGTGGTCGCCGAACGACTCGCTGCGCTGGCGGATCTTGTGCGCGTCGATGCGCTCCTGGTAGCTCTCGAAGCCACCATCCTGGGCGGCAGGCGGCGTTTCCCGGGGCCAGCCGCCATCGATGGAGTTGGGCTCGTAGGAAGCCCGGCCCTTATCGATGGTCATGCGGTGCATGGCATCGCGCTGGCTGCTGTGGTTCGGCGCCACCGGCCGGTTGATCGGGATTTCATGGAAGTTCGGCCCACCCAGGCGGCTGATCTGCGTGTCGGTATAGGAGAACAACCGGCCCTGCAGCAGCGGGTCGTTGGTGAAATCGATGCCCGGCACGATATGGCCCGGGCAGAAGGCCACCTGCTCGGTTTCGGCAAAGAAATTGTCTGGGTTGCGGTTGAGCACCATCTTGCCCAGCTTGGTCACCGGCACCAGCTCCTCGGGAATCAGCTTGGTCGGGTCGAGCAGGTCGAAGTCGTACTTGTGCTCATCGGCCTCGGGCACGATCTGCACGCCCAGCTCCCACTCGGGATAATCGCCGGTTTCGATGGCGTCCCACAGGTCGCGGCGGTGGTAGTCGGTGTCCTTGCCCGCCAGCTTCTGCGCCTCGTCCCACAGCACCGAATGCACGCCCTGGCGCGGCTTCCAGTGGAACTTGACGAAGCTGGCCACGCCCTGGGCATTGATCAGGCGGAAGGTGTGCACGCCAAAGCCTTCCATCATCCGCAGGCTGCGCGGGATGGCGCGGTCGGACATGGCCCAGATCACCATGTGCGCCGACTCCGGCACCAGCGAAACGAAGTCCCAGAAGGTGTCGTGGGCCGAGCCGCCGGTGGGCATCTCGTTGTGCGGTTCAGGCTTCACGGCGTGCACGAAGTCGGGGAACTTGATCGCATCCTGAATGAAGAACACCGGCATGTTGTTGCCAACCAGGTCGAAATTGCCTTCATCGGTATAGAACTTCACGGCAAACCCGCGCACATCACGCACCGTGTCACCTGAACCCCGGGGGCCCTGCACGGTGGAAAAGCGCACGAACACCGGGGTGATCTTCTCCGGGTCTTGCAGGAAACCCGCCTTGGTCAGCTCGGCATGGCAGCCGTAGCTCTGGAAGTAGCCGTGGGCACCGGTGCCGCGGGCATGCACGATACGCTCGGGGATGCGCTCATGGTCGAAGTGGGTGATCTTCTCGCGCATGATGAAGTCTTCGAGCAGCGACGGCCCGCGCGCGCCCGCCTTGAGGCTATTCTGGTTGTCGGCGATCTTCACCCCGTGGTTGGTGCGCAGCGCCTGGCCGGTGGCATCGCTGCGAAACGCCTCCAGGCTCTGCAACTTGGCATTGGTGTTGGCCCGGTCAGGGGTCTGGGTACCGGCGGCCTCGCTGTGCTTGGGCGCGTCCGTGGGTTTGTTCGGCATGGTCGGCTCTCCTCATCAGTCTTCAGGCGTGCCCTCGAAGGGCTTGTGCAAGTAGTGACTGGAGGGCTTTGCCGAGCGTTCAATCAGGATTACCGGTTGTCGCGTTATGCCCGAAGGATTGGAGCATTACGAAATAAATGCTAAGAACAGCTATGGGAAAAGGCTAAAATGCGCGACCCCAGCTAACCGCTGACCCCCATTCCATGCGCCCCACAAGGTTCGCTACGTGATCGAGTTCCAACAGGTACATAAAACCTACCGCGTTGCCGGTAGGGAAATCCCCGCACTGAATCCGACAACCCTGACCATCGAAAACGGCCAGGTGTTCGGCCTGATCGGCCATTCCGGCGCTGGCAAAAGCACCATGCTGCGCCTGATCAACCGCCTGGAAGAACCCTCCGGCGGCAAGATCATCGTCGACGGCGAAGACGTCACCGCCTTCAACGCCAACCAACTGCGCGGCTTCCGCCAGCAGGTCGGGATGATCTTCCAGCACTTCAACCTGCTGGCCTCCAAGACCGTCGCCGACAACGTCGCCTTGCCGCTGACCCTCGCCGGCGAGCTGTCGCGCAGCGAAATCGACAAGCGCGTCACCGAGCTGCTGGCCCGCGTAGGCCTGCAGGACCACGCGAAGAAGTACCCGGCCCAGCTCTCCGGCGGCCAGAAGCAGCGCGTCGGCATTGCCCGCGCCCTGTCCACCAACCCGAAAATCCTGCTGTGCGACGAGGCCACCAGCGCCCTCGACCCGCAAACCACGGCATCGGTGCTGCAACTGCTGGCCGAGATCAACCGTGAGCTGAAGCTGACCATCGTGCTGATCACCCACGAGATGGACGTGATCCGCCGGGTTTGCGACCGCGTGGCCGTGATGGACGCCGGGCAGATCGTCGAGCAAGGCTCGGTGGCCGAGGTGTTCCTGCACCCGCAGCACCCCACCACCAAGCGCTTCGTGCAGGAAGACGAGCAGGTCGACGAAGGCGAACAGCGCGACGACTTCGCCCACGTGCCGGGGCGCATCGTGCGCCTGACCTTCCAGGGCGACGCTACCTACGCGCCGCTGCTGGGCACCGTGGCCCGTGAAACCGGCGTGGACTACAGCATCCTCGCCGGGCGTATCGACCGCATCAAGGATGTCCCCTATGGCCAGCTTACCCTCGCCTTGATTGGCGGTGACATGGAAGCGGCGTTCGCCCGCTTCAAGGCAGCTGACGTACATATGGAGGTACTGCGTTGATGGACGCCCTGAATTTCTTCGCCAACGTCGACTGGGCCGAAATCTGGCTGGCCACCGGCGATACCCTGATCATGCTGTTCGGCTCGCTGCTGTTCACCGTGTTGCTCGGCCTGCCGCTGGGCGTGCTGTTGTTCCTGTGCGGGCCACGGCAGATGTTCGAGCAGAAGGGCGTTTACGCGCTGCTGTCGCTGGTGGTGAACATCCTGCGCTCGCTGCCGTTCATCATCCTGCTGATCGTGATGATCCCGTTCACCGTGCTGATTACCGGCACCTCCCTGGGCGTTGCCGGCGCCATCCCGCCACTGGTGGTGGGTGCCACGCCATTCTTCGCACGCCTGGTGGAAACCGCCCTGCGTGAAGTGGACCGCGGCATCATCGAAGCCACCCAGTCGATGGGCGCCACCACCCGCCAGATCATCACCAGCGCGCTGCTGCCTGAGGCTCGCCCGGGCATCTTCGCGGCCATCACCGTCACTGCCATCACCCTGGTGTCTTACACCGCCATGGCTGGTGTGGTCGGTGCCGGCGGCCTGGGCGACCTGGCGATCCGCTTCGGTTACCAGCGTTTCCAGACCGACGTGATGATCGTCACCGTGGTGTTGCTGCTGGTGCTGGTGCAAGTGCTGCAGAGCGTTGGCGACAAACTGGTCGTGCATTTTTCCCGTAAGTAACCCCAATGGGGTCGGCCCGGCCGACCCGTTCGGGGGCCGTCGCGGCCCTCACAAGGAGTGATCAATGAAGAAGCTGCTTGCTGTTGTCGCCGCTGTCGCGGCCTTTTCGGCCAACGCTGCCGAAACCCTGAGCGTTGCCGCCACCCCGGTGCCGCACGCCGAAATCCTCAACTTCGTCAAACCACAGCTGGCCAAAGAAGGCGTGGACCTGAAGGTGAAGGAGTTCACCGACTACATCCAGCCAAACGTGCAGGTGGCCGAAAAGCGCCTGGACGCCAACTTCTTCCAGCACCAGCCGTACCTGGATGAGTTCAACAAGGCCAAGGGCACCGACCTGGTGAGCGTCGCTGGCGTGCACATCGAGCCGCTGGGCGTGTACTCGACCAAGATCAAGAAGCTCGACGAGCTGCCGTCCGGCGCCACCGTGGTCATCCCCAACGACGCCACCAACGGCGGCCGCGCCCTGCTGCTGCTGGACAAGGCCGGTGTGATCAAGCTCAAGGACAACAAGAACATCCTGTCCACCGTGAAGGATGTTGCCGAGAACCCGAAGAACGTCAAATTCCGTGAGCTGGAAGCGGCCACCATCCCGCGCGTGCTGACCCAGGTCGATGCGGCCCTGATCAACACCAACTACGCGCTGGAAGCCAAGCTGAACCCGGAAAAAGACGCCCTGGCCATTGAAGGCAGCGACTCGCCCTACGTGAACATCCTGGTCGCCCGCCCGGACAACAAGGATTCCGATGCCATCAAGAAGCTGGTATCGGCGCTGCACTCGCCTGAGGTGAAGCAGTTCATTATCGAGAAGTACAAGGGCGCTGTGGTTCCGGCGTTCTAAGCAAACCATCGCGAGCTGCGCTCGCTCCTACCGGAAATCGCAATCCCTTGTAGGAGCGAGCGCAGCTCGCGATTGCGCCGCGCACGCGGCGCTCAATCCCGCTTCACAAGCCCCGGCAACTGCGCCACCAGCTTCTGGTTGTTGAACGGCGCACGAATGAACCCACGCTGGCGCCCATCCGGCCCGACGATCGCCAGGTTGCCGCTGTGATCCACGGTATACCCAGGCTTGCTGGTATCGGCTGGAATGAAGGGAATGCTCAAGGCATTGGCCAGCTTCTGGGTATCCTCGATCGACCCCGCCACCCCCACGAAATCCTTGTCGAAATAGCCCAGGTACTGCTTGAGCTGGTTCGGCGTGTCGCGGTTCGGGTCCACGCTCACCAGCACCACCTGCAGGCGGTCCACGGCGTCCTTGGGCAGCTCGCTCTTCACCTGGCGCAATTGGGCCAGGGTGGTCGGGCAGATGTCCGGGCAGTAGGTGTAGCCGAAGAACAGCAACGACCATTTGCCCTTGAGCTCATCCAGCCGCACCGGCTGGCCGTCCTGGTTGGTCATGCTCACATCGGCCACGGTGCGGCTCTGCGGCAAAAGGATGATGCCGGCATCGATCAGCTCGGTAGGGTTGAGCTGGCCACGGCCACTGAGCACCTTGTTGACGGTCAGGCCCATGATCAGCGCGACCAGGGCAACGAGGATGAAGACGGTTTTCTGGGTTCGGGTCATAGGTTCAGCAACAGGTAGTGGTCAACGAGCAACGCGATGAACAGCGCGAACAGGTAGCCGATAGAGTACTTGAAGGTGCCGATCGCCGCGTGCGGCCGGCTGCCACGGTACAACACCCAGGCCCATTGCAGGAAGCGCAGGCCCAACGCCAGGGCACAGCCCAGGTACAGCGGGCCGCTCATGTGGATGGCGTAGGGCAGCAGGCTCACCGCCAGTAATATCAGGCTGTACAGCAGGATATGCAGCTTGGTGTAGCGCTCGCCATGGGTCACCGGCAGCATTGGGATATCGGCCTTGGCGTACTCCTCCTTGCGGTGAATGGCCAGGGCCCAGAAGTGCGGTGGCGTCCAGGCGAAGATAATCAACACCAGCAGCAACGGCTCGGCGCTGACGTGCCCGCTTACCGCCACCCAGCCCAGCAGCGGCGGCGCGGCGCCAGCCAGGCCGCCGATCACGATGTTCTGCGGCGTGGCGCGCTTGAGAAAGCCGGTGTAGAGCACCGCATAGCCCAGCAGCGAGGCCAACGTCAGCCAGGCGGTGAGGGCATTGGTGAACGCCAGCAGCAAGGCCAGGCCCACCACCGCCAGGGCCAGGGCGAACAACAGGGCCGGCAACGGCTCGACCCGGCCCTGGGCCAGCGGGCGCTTGCGGGTACGCGCCATCAGCGCGTCGATACGCCGGTCCACCACATGGTTGACCACCGCCGCGCCGCCCGCGCACAGGGCGATGCCCAGGTTGCCGAACAGCAGCACGCTCCAGCTCACCCCGGCGCGGGTCGCCAGGAACATGCCCACCAGTGAAGTGATCAGCATCAGCACCACCACCTTGGGCTTGGTCAGCTCCAGGTAGTCGCGCCAGCCGGCCCGCCGCGCCGTTAGAAGCGTCGCCACGTATCGTTCCTCATGTGATGGGTCAGCTCAACGCCGGCCACCGGCCGCAGCCGCCAGCCCTGGCCGATGCCGACACGTACCTTGTCGACCACACGGATGCGGTAGTTCACCAGCACCATGCACAGCAGCAGCAGTGCACCACCGGCGTTGTGCGCCACGGCCACGGCCAGCGGCAGGTGCAGCAACACGTTGCTGATGCCCAGGCCCACCTGCAGCGCCAATGCCAGCAGCACCAGGCGCGCCAGGCCCGTGAGGCCACAGCGGTGCAGCTTCCAGCTGAGCATCAGCAGCACACAGGTCACCAGCAGCGCCCCCAGGCGGTGGCTCAGGTGGATGGCCGTGCGCGCATCGCTGTCCAACTGCCCGCCCAGGTAGTTGGGGCCGACGTGCTGGGTCAGGTGAAAGCCGTTGCTGAAGTCCGCTGCCGGCCACCATTGGCCATGGCAGGTTGGCAGGTCGATGCAGGCCACTGCCGCGTAATTGGCACTGACCCAGCCGCCCAACGCGACCTGGCCGATCACCACCAGCAGCGCCAGGGCGGCAATCCTGCGCAGGCTCAAGGGCAGTTTCGGCAAGGGCGCAAAGGCCCGGGATAGACGCAGGGATAACAGGAACAGCAGGCTCAAGGTGGTGAAGCCACCCAACAAGTGCGCGGTGACCACCTGCGGCCACAGCTTGAGGGTAACCGTCCACATGCCAAAGGCCGCCTGGGCCAGCACCACGCCCAGCAGCAACACCGGCAGCCGGTAGGGTTGGCCGTCGCGGGCGTGGCGGCGCAGCGCCTGCACGGCGAGCAGGGCGATCAGCACGGCCAGGGTGCCGGCGAAATAACGGTGGACCATTTCCGCCCAGCCCTTGGCTTGCTCCACCGGGTGGTCGGGGAAATGCAGCTCGGCATGGGCCAGCTGCGCCTCGCCCTTGGGCACGCTGATGAAGCCGTAGCAGCCCGGCCAGTCGGGGCAGCCAAGGCCGGCGTGGGTCAGGCGGGTGTAGGCCCCGAGCAGGACGACCAGCAGGGCCAGCGAAGTGGCGAACACAGCAAGGCGAAATCCAGGTCTGGCCATGGCAGGCTCCTAGCCGATGTTGGACAGCTTGAGCAGGTGGCGCAGGTCGTCGAGCACATGCTTGCCGTTGACCTTGGCGTCGTAGCGCAGCACCAGGTTGCCGTGGGGGTCGACGATCCACAGTTGCGGGCCGACTTCACCCACCTTCTGGCTGTAGCGCTGGGCGTCGAGTGGATAGCGCTGCAATTGCGGATATTCACGGCCGAGCAGCGCCTGGTACTCGGCGTTCAGTGGCTGCGCGGTGGCCAAGGCATGGCTGGCGCGGCTGGCGTCGCGGCCCAGGCCAACCTGAATCTGCCGCACCAGGTAGACCAGCCGCTGGCAGTCCTCGGTGCAGGCCTGCGGGGCGCTGACCAGCAACTGCCAGCGCTCGTCCTCGCCAGCGATGCCGATATCGGCGCGGCTCAGGCCATTGCCGATCATCGCGCCGTGGTAGCTGCGGCCATCGGGCACCCAGAACTGCAGCTTGTACATGCAGGTGGCCAGCACCATCGGCCCAAGCACCACCAGCAAAATCAAAATAAGCTGCAAACGCCCGCGGGCTCTGGGTTTGCTACGGTCAGGCAGGTCCAGTGGAGTGGCGGCGGCCATGGGGTTTCTCCTTCTTGTGGTGCCAGCCAAAGTAGAGGTAGAGCAGTACCAGGGCGGTGGCCAGGGCGAACCATTGCACCGCGTATCCCAAGTGCTTTTCCGGGCCCAGGGCCACGATTGGCCAGCCCAGCCGGTAGCTGGCAGCGCCCGGTTCCAGGCGCAGTTCATGGGCGAAACCTTCGCGGTCGAGCTGCTGCCAGAGCGTGGCCGGGTCGACGGCAGTGAGCAGGTGCGGCCACTGCCCGCCGACTGGGTCGGGGTGTAGCTGGAAGGTCTTGCCCGGCGCCACGTACACCGTGGCATCCAGTGCCAGGGCCTGATCGGGCGTGGTGAATGTCACTGGCACGCGGCGATCCGGCCACGGCAGCCAACCGCGATTGACCAGCAGCCACAGGCCGCTGGCCTGGTCATGGAAGGGTTGCAGCAGCTCCACGCCGGCCTGGCCGTCACGCATGCTGTTGTCCAGCAGGATGCTGTGCTCGGCATCGAAGCGGCCGAACAGGCGCACACGGCGGTAGGCGGGGTCTTGCGTTTGCGGGAGCTGGCTGGTGGCCACCGGTGGTTCGACTTCACGCTCGGCATAAGTGGTGAGCAACGCGCGTTTTTCATCGGCGCGGCCCAGCTGCCAGCAGCCGAGTGCGATCAGCCCTGGCAGCAGCGCGAGCACCAGCAGGGTGGGTATCCAGCCTGGGCGAAACGGCCTCACGGGCGCCTCGCTATACTTATCCACATCACTGCATTCCCCCGGAGTAGCGCCATGCTCAAGGCCACGATTGTCCTGATGCTGTTGGCCACGGTGGCCAGCCTGTTCAGTGGCCTGGTGTTTCTGGTCAAGGACGACGACCCATCCACTCGCCTGCTCAAGGCCCTGACCGTGCGGGTCACCCTGGCGGCCCTGACCGTCGGCCTGGTTGCCTGGGGCTTCATCAGCGGCCAGCTGGTTTCCCACGCGCCCTTCTAAAAGCGTTCACCTCCCCCCTGTAGGAGCGGGCTTGCCCCGCGAATGCGCCGGCACATTCAACATCGCATTCGCAGGGCAAGCCCGCTCCTACAGCACGTAGACAAAGATAAACAGCCCCACCCACACCACATCGACGAAGTGCCAGTACCAGCTCGCCGCCTCGAAACCGAAGTGCTTGTCGGGGTTGAAGTGCCCGCGCAGGATGCGCACGAACATCACGATCAGAATGATCGTGCCCAAGGTCACGTGGGCACCGTGGAAACCGGTGAGCATGAAGAACGTCGCGCCGTAGATCCCCGAACCCAGCGTCAGCCCCAGCTGGGTATAGGCCTCGTGGTACTCGTAGGCCTGCAGCGAGATGAAGCTCACGCCCAGCAGGATGGTCAGCGCCATCCAGAATTTCAGCGGCCCCCGGTGGTCACGGCGCAGGGCGTGGTGGGCGAGGGTGATGGTGACGCTGGAGCTCACCAGCAAAATGGTGTTGATCAACGGCAGGTGCCACGGGTTGATCACTTCCTTGGGCGGCGGGAACAGTTTCGGGTCTGGCGTGTGCAGCAATGGCCAGGCGAACTCGAAGCTCGGCCACAGCATGTGGGCGATGCCCTTGTGCCCTTCACCACCCAGCCATGGCCCGGCCAGCACCCGCACATAGAACAGCGCGCCGAAGAAGGCCATGAAGAACATCACTTCCGAGAAGATGAACCAGCTCATGCCCCAGCGGAACGAGCGGTCCAGCTGCGGGCTGTAGAGCCCCGCGCGGCTTTCGCGTACCACCGAGCCGAACCAGCCGAACAGCATGTAGGCCAGGAACAGCGCACCGACGAAGAAGATCAGCGGCCCGTGCGAAGACGGGTGGCCGGCCTTCATGTCGTTGAACCAGGTGCCCAGGCCGAACACCGTGATGAACATGCCGAGGGTGGCGATGATCGGCCACTTGCTCTGCGCCGGTACGTAGTAGTGGTCATGACTTGCCATTGCCGATCTCCTTCCCTTAGCGGGCGCCCTGGGCGTTCTGCACCGCGGCATGGGCAACCGGCGGATGACGCGCAGTGATGTCGAACAAGGTGTAGGCCAGTGTCAGGTGCTTGACGCTGGCCGGCAGGTCGCGGTCGACGATGAAGCGCACCGGCATCTCGATGCGCTCGCCCGGCTGCAGCACCTGCTGGGTGAAGCAGAAACACTCGGTCTTGTGAAAATACGCCGCGGCCTCGGCCGGGGTGATGCTGGGGATGGCTTGCGCACTCATCGGCCGGTTGGTCGGGTTGTGGGCAATGAAGATCATCTGGTTCACCGCCCCTGGGTTGACCTCCAGCTGGTCGGCGGTGGAATAGAAGTCCCAGACCATGTCGGCGGCGTTGGTCGACATGAACTGCACCCGCACCGAACGGCTCGGGTCACTGACCTGGCTGCCTTCATACTGGCCACCGGTCTTGCCGTTGATGCCGAAGGCCTTGCACATCACGTCGTACATCGGCACCAGGGCGAAACCGAAGGCAAACATCACCACCGTCAGCAGCAGCAGGCGGGTGACCAGGCGCTTGAGCGCAGAGCCGTTCATGGCCGCACTCCTACTTCACGTCTGGCGGGGTCTGGAAGGTGTGGTAGGGCGCAGGCGAGGGAATTTCCCACTCCAGGCCCTCGGCGCCGTCCCAGGGTTTGGCCGGCGCCGGCGCACCGCCACGGATGCACTTGATGACGATGAACAGGAAGAACAGCTGGGTGGTGCCGAACAGGAACGCGCCAATCGACGACACCATGTTGAAGTCGGCGAACTGCAGGTTGTAGTCGGGAATTCGCCGCGGCATGCCGGCCAGCCCCACGAAATGCATGGGGAAGAAGGCCATGTTCATGCCGATGAACGACAACCAGAAGTGCAGCTTGCCAAGGGTTTCGTCGTACATGTGGCCGGTCCATTTCGGCAGCCAGTAGTACGCCGAGGCGAAGATGCCGAAGATTGCCCCGGGCACCAGCACATAGTGGAAATGCGCCACCACGAAATAGGTGTCGTGGTACTGGAAGTCCGCCGGCGCAATGGCCAGCATCAGCCCGGAGAAGCCGCCGATGGTGAACAGGATGACGAAGGCGATGGCGAACAGCATCGGCGTCTCGAAGCTCAGCGAGCCTTCCCACATGGTGCTCACCCAGTTGAACACCTTCACCCCGGTAGGCACGGCGATCAGCATGGTGGCGTACATGAAGAACAGCTCGCCGACCACCGGGATGCCCACCACGAACATGTGGTGGGCCCAGACAATGAACGACAGGAAGGCGATGGCGCCGGTGGCGTACACCATCGAGGTGTAGCCGAACAACGGCTTGCGCGAGAACGCCGGGATGATCGAACTGACCGCGCCGAAGGCCGGCAGGATCATGATGTACACCTCGGGGTGGCCGAAGAACCAGAACACGTGCTGGAACAGCACCGGGTCGCCACCACCGGCGGCGCTGAAGAAGCTGGTGCCGAAGTGGATGTCCATCAGCATCATGGTCACCACCCCCGCCAGCACCGGCATCACCGCAATCAGCAGGAACGCGGTAATCAGCCAGGTCCAGACGAACAGCGGCATCTTCATCAGGGTCATACCCGGGGCGCGCAGGTTGAGGATGGTGGCGATCACGTTGATCGCGCCCATGATCGAGCTGATGCCCATCAGGTGAATGGCGAAGATGAAGAAGGTCACGCTGGCCGGCGCGTAGGTGGTGGACAGCGGGGCGTAGAAGGTCCAGCCGAAGTTCGGCCCGCCGCCTGGGCTGAACAGGGTCGAAACCAACAGCAGGAAGGCTGCGGGCAGCAGCCAGAAGCTGAAGTTGTTCATCCGTGGCAGGGCCATGTCCGGCGCGCCGATCATCAGCGGGATCATCCAGTTGGCAAGGCCGACGAAGGCCGGCATCACCGCGCCGAATACCATGATCAGGCCGTGCATGGTGGTCATCTGGTTGAAGAACGCCGGCTCGACGATCTGCAGCCCGGGCTGGAACAGCTCGGCGCGGATCACCATGGCGAAGGAGCCGCCAAGCAGGAACATCATGAAGGCGAACCACAGGTACATCGTGCCGATGTCCTTGTGGTTGGTGGTCAGCACCCAGCGCATCAGGCCCTTGGCCGGGCCGTGGGCGTGGTCATGGCCGTGGGCGTGGTCGTCGATCACTGCACTCATGTCCTGTCTCCTGCAATCTGCTGATTGCCGCGCGAAACCCGGTTCACTTCGCTTCTGCCTGCTTGAGCGCCAGCACGTCCTTCGGCGTGACCATGTCGCCCTTGTTGTTGCCCCAGGCGTTGCGCTCGTAGGTCACCACGGCGGCGATGTCGACTTCCGAAAGCTGCTTGCCGAACGCGGCCATCGCCGTGCCCGGGCGGCCATGGAACACCGTGCTCAGGTGTTCCTCCTTCGGCCCTGTGGCCACTTTCGAGCCTTTGAGTGCCGGGAACATCGGCGGCAGGCCCTGGCCCTCGGCCTGGTGACAGGCCACGCAGGTGGTGTGGTAAACCTTGTCGCCGCGCTCGACCAGCTCCTGGAGCGTCCACTCCTTGCTGGTGAGTTCTTTGAGCTTGGCGGCCTCGGCCTTGCGCTCACCCAGCCAGGTGTCGTAGTCGGCCTTGGACTTGACCTCGACCACCACGGGCATGAAACCGTGGTCCTTGCCGCACAGCTCGGTGCACTGGCCGCGGTAGATGCCGGGCTTCTCGACACGGGTCCAGGCTTCGTTGACGAATCCGGGAATGGCGTCACGCTTGACCGCGAAGGCCGGCACCCACCAGGAATGGATGACGTCGGCGGCGGTTACCAGAAAGCGCACCTTGGCGCCCACCGGCAGCACCAGCGGTTGGTCGACTTCCAGCAGGTAATGCTCGTCCTTCGGCGCCTGGTTGTGGATCTGCTCGGCGGGGGTGGCCAGATTGCTGAAGAACTCAACGTCCTGGCCCAGGTATTTGTAGTGCCACTTCCACTGGTAGCCGGTGACCTGGATGTCGATGTCCGACTCGCTGGCGTCATAGATGTCGATCAGCGTCTTGGTGGCCGGAATCGCCATGGCCACCAGAATCAGGAAGGGGACGATGGTCCAGAGGATTTCTACCCAGGTGTGTTCGTGGAAATGCGCCGGTTGCTGGCCGGTGGAGCGCCGGTGGACGACCATGGACCAGAACATCGCGCCAAACACCACGACGCCGATGATCACGCAGATCCAGAAAATGGTCATGTGCAGGTCGAACACGGCGTTGGAGACGTCCGTCGCCCCTGGGTGCATGTTCACGGTCCAGGCAGCGTTGGCCTGACCAAAAACCGACCACAACAGCAGGCCCATCCAGACATGTGGATGTCGCATCATTGCGGGTTCCCCTTCTCGTTCTTGTAGTCCCGGAGGCATGGCCTGGGCAAGAGGGAACGGCGGTCAAGACTGCCTGGCTTCGACGACCGAGCCCCTGCTGGTAGCAGCTGGGCCTCATCAACGAATCACGTTCACCGGGAGTATAGACAGCGACCAATGGCCCGCAACGGCGCCGGTTAAAACATCGTCACGAAATCGGGAAATGCCGGCAGAAGCCCGTGTTTGAAGGGTTATGGCACAATAATGGCCTGCCCATATAGCTAACTGCGCACACGTTTGCGTCATCTATAACAAATGCGTCTTAGGTATGCTGTATACCGAGCTAAGTTAGTGTCTTCCGTTTGAAACGTCCTGTCCCTGGAGTTGTCATGAACATCGCTGCTGTACGCGAGCAGATTAGCCAAGCCCACGACCACGAAGGCCGCACCGGCCAACTGAAAGAGCGTCTCGAGCTGCAACTGCCCCACCTGCACCCCTCGATCCAACTGCCTGAGCAGGACGCCCAGGGTACATTGGCGCGCTTCGTCAGCGCTTACATCGATCAAGTTCCGGAGCTGCTGGAAGCTGCCCACGACGTGGCCCGCGAGGCCGGTATCGAATCGCAGATCAAACCGGTGCTGAAAATCGCCGAGGCCTATTTCCTGCAGCCACCGAGCGTGATGCAGGGCCATGTGGGTCTCGATTGCCTGCTGGATGAGGCCTACCTGGCGCACCGCCTGGTTGAAGAGGTCAACGACCTGTACATCCGCCACTTCCAGCAGCCGCTGATTCCGGTGGACACCACGGTGGCCAACCTGATCGCCCATCAGCTGATCGGCGAAACCTTTGCCAACCAGCTCGATGAGGTGGTGCACCATTCGGTGGACGAAATGCTCGACGAAGACAGCTTCGCCGCAGAATCGGTGGAAGCCTACCGCGAAACCCTGTGCAGCCCGGAAACCGGCGCGGCCTGGAAGCGCTGGCCTTGCCTCTCGCGCCAGTTGGGTGTGGAGCTGGGCCAGCCGGCCTGATGCTTCCTGTGGCGGCCTCTTCGCGGGGCAAGCCCGCTCCTACAGGCGATGGGTAGCCATCGAAGGCTGTAGGAGCGGGCTTGCCCCGCGAAGAGGCCGCCACGCCTTTCACCTCAAGCCCCGACTCCCGCGGTGGTGCGCAACCGCCCCTCGATCCGCCGCTTCAAGCGCCGCTGCTCGATCAGCAACCGCGCCCCATTGGCCGCATTGCTCCGGCCCCAGTCTTCAAGCAATTCCAGGCACGAGTGGTCGATGTAGCTCAGGTTGCCCAACGGCACATGCAAGGTGGTCCCCGCCGGCACGCTGTCGAGCACCTGGGTCAGCGCCGGCACCTTGAGGAAGGTAGCCGCGCCGCTCAGGCGCAGTTCCATGTGGCCATCATTCTCCAAGCTCACCAGGTTGATCTTCAGCCGCGCCGCCTTGAACGCCAGCTTCAGCAAGGTCAGGGCGAAGCCCAGCAGCACGCCGGTCAGCAGGTCGGTGAAAATAATCGCCAGCGCCGTGGCCGCGTAGGTGAACATCGGCATCCGGCCGTAACGGCCCAGGCCCTTGAACGCCTTGAAGTCCACCAGCTTCACCCCGGTGAACACCAGCACGCCCGCCAGGCTCGCCACCGGAATCTGCTGCAGCACGCTGCTCAGTGCCACCACGAACGCCAGCAACCACAGGCCATGCAGGATCGCCGAGGCACGGGTTTGCGCACCGGCCTGCACGTTGGCCGAACTGCGCACGATCACCCCGGTCATCGGCAGCGCGCCCAGCACCCCGCAAAGGATGTTGCCGACACCCTGGGCCGACAGCTCACGGTCGAAATCCGAGCGCTGGCCGCTGTGCATTCGGTCGACTGCCGCCGCCGACAGCAGCGTTTCGGCACTGGCGATAAAGGCCAGGGCAAAGGCCGCCACCAGCAGGGTTGGGTCGGCCAGCTTGAACAGGTCGGCCGGACGAAGCCAATCAATTGCCTGCGACAGGTCGGCCGGCACCTGCACACGGTTCACCGGCAGCGCCAGCCACATGGCGATGGCGGTCATCGCCGCCACGCCCAGCAGCGCCCCAGGTACAAAGCGCAGCCGCTGCGGGCGCAAGCGCTCCCAGCCCCACATGATGGCGATGGTGCCAAGGCCCAGGGCACCGGCCATCCAACCAGAACCTGCGCTTTCCTGGGGCAGCGCCGCGGCCACGGTGGCCGGGAATTCCAGCAGGTTCTGCATGCCCGAAGGCTGCGGCGCCGTGTCGAACATCACATGCACCTGCGACAGCACGATCAGCACGCCGATACCCGCCAGCATGCCGTACACCACCGCCGGGGCGGTAACGCGGAACCAGCACCCCAGGCGCAAGCGCCCGGCCAGCAACTGCAGGATGCCCGCCAGCAGCAGGATCGGCCCCAGCATGGCCATGCCATGCTGGCGCACCAACTCGAACACCAGCACCGCCAGGCCCGCGGCCGGGCCGCTGACCTGCAACGGCGAGCCGGCCAGAAAGCCCACCACGATACCGCCGATGATGCCGGTGATCAGGCCCTTGGCCGGCGGCATGCCCGAGGCGATCGCAATGCCCATGCACAACGGCAGGGCAACCAGGAACACCACCACCGACGCCAGCAACTCTCGCGGCAGGGCCGCTTTCAACTGTGTCATGTTCACCATCATTCTCCTTACTTTGTCACACGGCCATTCCCCTGGCCGTGGGCACGTTTGGCCCCTGACGTGCGCGCAGGCGCGGGCCGCCAGCGCAATCGCCGGCAGGGCAGTCAGGGCATTTTCAAGGCAGCCGAAGGCCGCGCCACACCCCTGGCGGGTGCAGCCGGCTATTCAAGGTTCAGCTGTGGACGGGTCGCTTAGTAGCGGCCTCTCGGAGTGGCGCTTGGAACCGGCTCGCCGGCGGCCAGGGGCAGGAAGCTGTCGCTGACGGCGTCATAAGCTTCGATCTTGCTGGTTTCGATGTCGTAGACCCAACCGTGGATGAACAGCTGGCCCGCTGCCAGGCGCGAGGCCACGGACGGGTGGGTGCGCAGGTGGTGCAGCTGGGCGATGACGTTTTCCTTGGTCAGCACCTGCATGCTTTCGTGTTCGCTGCCGCACGAGCAGTTGTTCTCGACCACGGTGCGGGCCACTTCGGCGTGGCGCAGCCAGGCACCGACGGTAGGCATCTTGTCCAGCGAATGCGGGTTGAGCACCGCACGCATGGCGCCACAGTCGGAGTGGCCGCAGATGATGATGTGGTGCACCTTCAGCGCCAGCACGGCGTACTCGATGGCACTGGACACGCCGCCGTTCATCTGGCCATAGGGCGGTACCACGTTGCCTACGTTACGGGTCACGAACAGGTCGCCAGGCGAGCTCTGGGTAATCAGCTCGGGCACGATGCGCGAGTCGGCACAGGTGATGAACATCGCACGCGGGGTTTGCGCGGTGGCGAGCTTCTTGAACAGCTCCTGCTGCTCGGGGAAGACGTCATGGTGAAAACGCAGGAAGCCGTCGACGATGTGCTTCAGGGCGGCATCGGCGCTCTCCGCGGGGGCTTGCGGAATGACCTTGGATGGGTCCTTGACGGGCATGATTCATCCTCTTGACGGTGTGTAGGTAAATCCATTTTACCGGTGAAAGATTCTGGCTATGCGCAGATTTAGATGACGCGCACGGGCGATAAATCACAGTCTTCGCTGACTGGTTTCCTACGCTAGCGGGGAAAACTTAACTGAAACTTAATTCGAAGGCTCTAGAACGGGTGTTCCAGATGAAAAAGGCGGGAATTGAATAATAGCAAAAAAGCATCAAAAGCCAACAAGGATTACCCAAATTATTGCCTTGAATGAGCCACGTTCGGAGATGGCAATTCAACGCTCCGGCCTGGCACGGCCCCTGTGGTTCAGCCAGGGAATCAGAACAACGCCATCTGCCCACCCGGTGGGCAGAACGCCGAACAATCCAGCGCCTGCACCTCGCGCCCTTCGAAGCCCAGGCGCTTCATGGCCTTGGCGAAACGCTGAGCCAGCAACTCGGCGAACACCCCTTCACCGCGCATCCGCGCCCCGAAGCGGCTGTCATACAACTCACCGCCCCGGCTCTGGCGAATCAGGCTCAACACATGGGCGGCCCGTTGCGGGTAATGGTCGTGCAGCCATTGCTCGAACAGCGGTGCCACTTCCAGCGGCAGGCGCAGCATCATGTAGGCTGCGCTTTGCGCACCCGCCTCCTTGGCCGCCTCCAGCAGCCGTTCCAACTCGCTGTCGTTGATCATCGGAATCATCGGCGAACACAGCACACCCACCGGCACCCCGGCCTCACGCAGCACCCGAATGGCCCGCAACCTGGCTTTGGGCGAAGCTGCGCGGGGTTCGAGCACCCGCTTGAGGTCGTCATCCAGGGTGGTGAGGCTGATCATTACCCGGGCCAGGCGCTGGTTGGCCATCTGCGCCAGCAGGTCGAGGTCGCGCAGTACCAGCGCGCCCTTGGTGACGATGGTCACCGGGTGGCGAAAACGCAGCAGCACCTCCAGCAACCGACGGCTGAGTTGCTGTTCACGCTCGATGGGCTGGTAGGGGTCGGTATTGGCGCCCAGGTTGATGGGTGCGCAGACGTAGCCGGGCTTGCTCAACTGCTGGGCCAGCACCTCGGCGGCGTTGGTCTTGGCGATAAGCTTGGTTTCGAAATCCAGCCCAGGGGAGAGGTCCCAGTAGGCATGGGAAGGGCGGGCATAGCAGTAGATGCAACCGTGCTCGCAGCCCCGATACGGGTTGATCGAGCGGTCGAAGGGCAGGTCGGGCGAGGTGTTGCGGCTGATCACCGACTTGGCGATCTCGACCCGCACCTCGGTGCCCTGGGTCAGCGGCACCTCCTGGTACCAGCCGTCATCCTCGGCCACCGAATGGCTCGGCGCAAACCGGTTATGCGGGTTGTGCGCCGTGCCGCGGCCTTTTTGCGGGGCGGTGGGGTTCATGGCGGGCCTCTATACTGTATTCATATACAGTATATCAGCCGCCCACAATCCAACAGCCCCTTCGGTCAGCCAGCCCTTACTCGGTTGGCTTCTTCAGCTTCGGGTTAGGGAAGAACTGCACGGTCTGCACCTTGGCCGGCGCCGCCTTGGGCGCCAGGTGGTTGACCCGCGTGCCGAGCTCCTTGGGCACCGACAAGCCCTGCTCGTTGAGGGTGTCGGTGAAGCCACAGGCCACGCACTCGCGGTGCGGCACGTCGTCTTCACTCCACATCATCAACTTGTCGGGCTCGCTGCACGCCGGGCAGACCGCCCCGGCGATGAAGCGCTTCTTGGTCTTGTTCACGGCTACCTCACTCATGCCGCCGCGTCCTCGGTCAGGCCGCTGTGGCGCAACAGTGCATCGATGGACGGCTCGCGGCCACGGAAGTCGACGAACAGCACCATCGGCTCACGCGAACCGCCACGGGCCAGGATCGCCTCGCGGAAGGCGCGGCCAGTCTCGGCATTGAGCACGCCTTCTTCCTCGAAGCGCGAGAAGGCATCGGCCGACAGCACTTCGGCCCACTTGTAGCTGTAGTAGCCCGCCGCATAGCCGCCGGCAAAGATGTGCGCAAAGCTGTTGGGGAAGCGGTTGTACGCGGGCGGGCGCATCACCGATACCTCGTCACGCACGCCTTCGAGCACCTGCAGCACGCTGCGGCCATCGCCGTGGCTGGCGTGCAGCTCGAAGTCGAACAGCGAGAACTCCAGCTGGCGCACCATCATCATGCCGGACTGGAAGTTCTTTGCCGCCAGCATCTTGGCGAGCAGGTCCTGGGGCAGGGCAGCGCCGGTTTCGTAGTGGCCGGAGATCAGCGCCAGGCCCTCGGGCTCCCAGCACCAGTTTTCCATGAACTGGCTTGGCAGCTCGACCGCATCCCAGGCCACACCGTTGATGCCAGACACACCGGCATGTTCGATGCGGGTCAGCAGGTGGTGCAGGCCGTGGCCGAACTCATGGAACAGGGTGGTGACTTCATCGTGGGTCAGCAGCGCCGGCTTGCCGGGCGCGGCCGGGGTGAAGTTGCACACCAGGTTGGCCACCGGGCTTTGCAGCGCGCCTGCAGCGGTGCGGCGGCGGTCGCGGGCGCCGTCCATCCAGGCACCGCCGCGCTTGTTGGCGCGGGCATACAGGTCGAAGAAGAAGCGGCCAACGTGCTGGCCGTTTTCCTTGATTTCGAACAGGCGTACGTCCGGGTGCCAGGCGTCGAAGCCTTGCAGCTCGGTGATTTCGATGCCGTACAGGCGCTGGACGATGCTGAACAGCCCGCCAAGCACCTTGTCGATCGGGAAGTAGGCGCGCAGGGCTTCCTGCGACACGCTGTAGCGTTGTTCACGCAGCTTCTCGCCAAAGTAACCGGCGTCCCAGCTGGCCAGTTCCGGGCAACCCTGTTCGGCGGCATAGGCCTTGAGCTGCTCCAGGTCCTGGGCGGCGAAGGGTTTGGAACGCTTGGCCAGGTCGCGCAGGAAGCTCAGCACCTGGTCGCTGGACTCGGCCATCTTGGTCGCCAGGCTCAGCTCGGCGTAGTTCTTGTAGCCCAGCAGCCCGGCCAGTTCCTGGCGCAGGTCAAGAATTTCGCGCATCACCGGGCCGTTGTCGAACTGGCCGGCATTCGGGCCCTGGTCCGAGGCACGGGTGCAGTAGGCGGCGTACAGCTCCTCGCGCAGGGCGCGGTCGCTGGCGTAGGTCATCACCGCGTAGTAGCTGGGGAATTCCAGGGTAATCAGCCAGCCGTCGAGGCCCTTGGCCTGGGCGGCAGCAGCCATCTGCGCCTTGGACGAGTCGGTCAGGCCGGCCAGCGCGGCTTCGTCGGTAACGTGCTTGGTCCAGGCCTGGGTGGCATCGAGCAGCTGGTTGGAGAAGCGGCTGCCCAGCTCGCTGAGCTTGCTCTGCACTTCGGCGTAACGCTGCTGCTTGTCCGCCGGCAAGTCGATACCCGACAGGCGGAAGTCACGCAGGGCATGCTCGAGGATAGTCTTTTGCGCCACGTCGAAGCCTGCCGCTTCCGGGCTGTTGACCAACGCCTGGTAGGCATCGAACAGCGCACGGTTCTGGCCAAGTTCCGTAGAGTAGGCGCTCAGTGCCGGCAGGCAGGACTCATAGGCCTCGCGCAGTTCCGGGCTGTTGCACACCGCATTGAGGTGGCTGACCGGGCTCCAGGCAGCGCCCAGGCGGTCGTTCAGTTCGTCCATGGCCAGCACCAGGCCGGCCCAGGTGGGCTTGTCGCCCTGCTGCTGAAGGATCTCGGCAATGGCTTTACGGTTGTCGGCCAGGATCGCTTCGATCGCCGGCAACACGTGTTCGGCACGGATTTGCGAGAAGGGCGGCAGATCGTGGGATTGCAGAAGCGGGTTGTTCGCAGTCACGGTTTGGATACCTTGGCAGAAGAAACACTGCCCCATCTTAATTACAATCGACGCCGACCGCAGCAGGCAGCCTGCCTATCGGCACAGATGAGAGACGCTATCATGGCCATTCGCAGCTTCCAGCAACACACTCCGAAAGTGGGGCCCCGGGCATTCGTCGACCGATCGGCGGTGGTGCTGGGCGATGTGGAGATCGGTGAAGACAGCTCGGTCTGGCCGCTGACGGTGATTCGCGGCGACATGCACCGCATCCGCATCGGCGCGCGCACCAGCGTGCAGGATGGCAGCGTGCTGCACATCACCCACGCCGGGCCCTTCAACCCCGACGGGTTCCCGCTGATCATCGGCGACGAAGTCACCATCGGCCACAAGGTCATGCTGCATGGCTGCACCCTGGGCAACCGCATCCTGGTGGGCATGGGCAGCACCGTGATGGACGGTGCCATCGTCGAGGACGAAGTGGTGATCGGCGCCGGCAGCCTGGTGCCGCCCGGCAAGCGCCTGGTCAGTGGCTACCTGTACATGGGCAGCCCGGTGAAACAGGTGCGCCCGCTCAGTGAACAGGAGCGCGCCTTCTTCCCCTACAGCGCCGGCAACTATGTGAAGCTCAAGGACCAGCACCTGGCCGAAGGCTACGACCAACCTGAATGACCGCATTCGCGGGCAAGCCCGCGAAGAAGGCCACGCAATACTCAAGTGGAACCCCTTACATGCACCAGCAAAACCTCCTCTTCGACCTCGACGGCACCCTGACCGACCCGCGCCTGGGCATCACCCGTTCGATCCAGTACGCGCTGGCCAAGCTGGGTATCGACGAGCCGGATTTGACCCGCCTCGAACACTTCATCGGCCCACCCCTGCTGCAGGCCTTCATGCAGTTCTATGGCTTCGATGAAGCCAAGGCGTGGGACGCGGTGAATTTCTACCGCGAGCGCTTCCGAGTCACCGGCCTGTACGAGAACCGCGTGTTCGAAGGGGTGCCGGAACTGCTCGAAGCACTCAACGGCCAAGGCCGCACGCTGTACATCGCCACCTCCAAGCCATGGGAATTCGCCCGCGAGATCGCCCGGCACTTCGCCTTCGACCGGCATTTCAAGGTGATCTACGGCAGCGAGCTGGATGGCACGCGCACCAACAAGGTCGAGCTGATTCGCCACCTGCTGGATGAGCAAGGGCTGGACCCTGCGCAAACGCTGATGATCGGCGACCGCAAGCATGACTTGATCGGCGCCCGCAGCAATGGCCTGCAGGCGGTGGCGGTGGGGTATGGGTTCGGTAGCCGGGAGGAGCTGGTGGCCGAGGCGCCGGCGTTTCATTTTGCTACGGTGGCCGAGTTGCATCGGGCATTTTGTAGGGATTGAGGGGGGTGGGGCTGCTTTGCAGCCCATCGCGACCTTTGGTCGCTCCTACAGGGATCGCGTTCCTGGTAGGAGCGACCAAAGGTCGCGATGGGCCGCAAAGCGGCCCCAGCTTCACATCAACCGCTGCAACGCCGCCTTCCTCTCGTCAGCCGGCAACCGCCCAAGCTGCTCGACCCGCTCATAAAACCGCGCCCAGTCTCCATTCACCTCCCGGAACAGGGCCGCAAACGCCGGCACCCACTGGTCATACAGCCCAAACGGCAACAACTTGGCATTGTTCAACGGCGCGTAGATCCAGGCGTCATAACGTTTATCCCCGTTCCACTGGCTGTCACGCACCTGCTTGTACTCGCCCCGCAAGCGCTCGAATTCCGCCTGCTTGGCCATTCGCTTGTGCGCATCGTCCAGCGGCCCTGCATAAATCGCCTGCAACCGCTCACGGCTGGCCAGTATCAGCCGGGTGAACTGCTCACGCTGCTCGGAATCATCCGCCCCCACCGGCGCAAGCCCGCGTGCCACCCGCCATTGCCGGGTGCCTTCCTGCTCGACGAAGTTGGCATACGACTCGTTGAACTCGGTGTCGTCCTTCACATAGAACCGCTGGTGCGCCAGCTCATGGAAGATCAGCGTGGCCAGGCGTTCATCACCCCAGGCCGCCATGGACGAGAGGATGGGGTCATCGAACCAACCCAACGTCGAATAGGCCTCCACGCCGCTCACGTACACATCCAGCCCCTGCTCACGCAGCAACGCCGCGGCACCCCGGGCAGCGCCCTGCTGGTAATAGCCCCTGTACGCCACGCAGCCGGCAATCGGAAAGCAATGGGTCACCGGCTGCAGCGACAGCTCCGGCGTTGCGAACACATTCCACACCACGTAGGGCCGCTTGAGGTCGGTATACAGCCGGTAGCTGCGGTTATCTGGCAGCTTCAGGTGCTGGCTGGCGAACAACCGCGCCTGCTCGGCATGCGCCAGGCGCTCGCGCAGCTTCGCCGGGGTGGCGGGGTTGGCGATCACCTGGTCCACCGGCTGGCGCGCCCGCAGCAGCTGCCATTGGCCCTCGGCCAGCTGGCCGTAGTAGCCCAGGCTGCTGCAACCGCTCAGCGCAATGATGCCCAGCAGCGGAACCAAATGCCTGAAAACGCGGTCGAGTGGCCCAGGGCCTGAGCGCTTGAGAACAACAAAGAGATCCATCTGGGGCTTTCCCGCTCACGGCCAATGCACTTCAAGACTATCTCGCCAAGGGGGAGTTTCGCCATGCGTGCACTGTTGGTCACCGGCTCATTGTTGCTGGTTTCGGCCTGTTCGACCCTGCCAGACCCCGACCCGAACCAGGCCTGGGTCGACCTTGCGCCCTACGACAACGCCTCGCTGCACGCCGTGCAGGTAGACGAGCGCGACTGGGCCGACAACCGCTATTTCGAAGTACAGCCCGGCAGCCACGAGCTGACCGTGCGCTACCAGTTCCCGGTTGCACCGAGCAATATCGGCCCGGTCGAGGAGCCGTTGTGGCGCGATTGCCAGGTCAAGGTGGCCTACAAAGGCTTCAATGCCGGCGAACGCTACCAGGTGCAGGCCGGCAGCATCGGTTTCCGCCCCTGGATCAAGCTCTACGACCAACAGCAAAAACTGGTCGGCCAAGGCTCGCCAGCAGGTTGCCAACGCACCTGAGCCCGGCAAATGGCGCTATGCTTGTAAGCTGTAAATCGCAAGTGGGAGTTTTGCCATGCGCCAGCCCATGATGCTGATCGCCCTCAGTGCACTGGGGGCTTGCGCCAGCCCCTTGCCGCCCGCCGACCCCGGCAAAGCCTGGGTCGACCTCTATACCATGACCCCAGGCCGCCTGGTCATGGCCGACCGCCTGGACGGCCAGCGCCTGGATGATGGCCGCTACTTCCAGGTAACGCCCGGCAAGCACGAACTGGTGGTGCGCTTCGATTATGAAATCTATGCCGGCGGCATCATGACCGAGCCCAAGGACCGCACCTGCTACCTGACCGTGCGCTACAACGACTTCAAGGCCGGCGAGCGTTACCGGCTGGAGGCCCGGGCACCGGTGATGGAGCCGCAGGTGCTGCTGTATGACGCCAGCCGGCGGGTGGTGGTGAACGAGCCCAGCGATGTGTTTTGCATTCCCTGAGCGGAGCTGCCTTGCAGCCCATCGCGACAACCTGTCGCGATGGGCCTCAACCGTCAGCGATCATTCTTCTGGTAAATGATCTTCTTGGTACCACCCTCGCAGCTACCCACGACCATGTTCTGGTCCTTCACCTCGCTGTTGGGCACGATCTCCAGGGTGTAGGACTGCACCCCCTGGGCCTGGATCTTGGCTTCGATCTCAGCCTTGAGTTCTTCGCACGGTTTTACCGCCGCCAAGGCAGAAGTGGCCATCAGCGAAGCCAGCACGGCGATTGCTACGCGAATCATGGAACGGCTCCTGGAAGGGCAGCGGTGCTGCCGATGCTGTTTAGACTACAGCAAACCGTTGCCGTTGCGCCGCTTAGCCCACCAGCGTGGCATCCAGGCTGATCTTCGCGTTGAGCACCTTGGACACCGGGCAACCGGCCTTGGCCTTGTTGGCGATTTCCTGGAACTGCGCGTCACTGGCGCCGGGCACCTTGGCCTTGAGAATCAGGTGCACCGCCGTGATGGCAAAGCCGTCTGGCTGCTTGTCGAGGGTGACTTCGGCAATGGTGTCGATGCGCTCGGGGGTCAGCCCGGCTTCACCCAGCATCATCGACAGTGCCATCGAGAAGCAGCCGGCATGGGCCGCGCCAATCAGCTCCTCTGGGTTGGTGCCCGGCGAGCCTTCGAACCGTGTGTTGAAGCCGTAAGGGTTTTGCTTGAGGGCGCCACTTTCAGTGGAGAGCAGGCCCTTGCCATCCTTCAGGCCACCTTGCCAAATCGCCGATGCTGTCTTTTTCATGATGCCTCCTGGTCGCAGGGTTACTTACCTAACGGTTCAGAGGCCAGCGTCCTACGGCAAGTTCAGAGCAATTACCCCGTTAGCATTGAATCCGGCGAATGTGCCCATACAGAGTCAACAGGGCCTGCGGGCCAACCATTCTTGCGGAGGCTCCCATGACGCCGTTGCGTGACCTGAAAATATCCACCCTCGACCTGGTGCCCGTGCGCGCCGACCAAGGCCCGGCGCAATCGCTGCACAACTCGCTGGACCTGGCGCGGCATGTGGAGCGCTTTGGCTACAACCGCTTCTGGGTCGCCGAACACCACAACATGGACGGCATCGCCAGCTCAGCCACCTCGGTGCTGATCGGCTACCTGGCCGGCGGCACCTCGACCATCCGAGTCGGCTCCGGTGGCATCATGCTGCCCAACCACGCCCCGCTGGTGATCGCCGAACAGTTCGGCACCCTGGCCAGCCTCTACCCCGGGCGCATCGACCTGGGCCTGGGCCGCGCGCCGGGCTCCGACCAGATGACCGCCTACGCCCTGCGCCGCGACCGCGCCGGCAGCGCCGACGATTTCCCGGACGATGTGGAAGAACTGTCGCGCTACCTGGGCCCGCGTACCGATGACCAGAAAGTGATCGCCGTGCCCGGCCACGACACCGACGTGCCCCTGTGGCTACTCGGCTCCAGCCTGTTCAGCGCCCAGTTGGCCGGCATGCGCGGCATGCCCTATGCCTTTGCCTCGCACTTCGCGCCGCGCTACATGCATGAGGCGATTCGCATCTACCGCGACCACTTCAAGCCCTCCACCACCTTGGCCAAGCCCTACGTGATGCTGGGGATTCCGATGGTGGTGGCGGAAACCGACGAGAAGGCCGAGTACCTGGCAACCTCGGTATACCAGCGCATTCTGGCGCTGATTCGTGGGCAAAGCCTGATGCAGAAACCGCCAGTGCCGAGCATGGATGGCCTGTGGCTGCCCCATGAGCGCGATGCAGTGGGCAGTTTCCTGGGCTTGGCGATGATTGGCAGCCCGCAGAAGGTGCGGGCCAAGGTCGAGGTGCTGCTGGAGCAGACCGGGGCCGATGAGCTGATCTTCACCTGTGATTTGTATGAGCATGCGGACCGGGTGCGGTCCTATGAATTGTTGGCGCAGGCCTTGAAAACCGAGTGACGTTCTTCGCGGGGCAAGCCCGCTCCTACAATCTAATGTGTAGGAGCGGGCTTGCCCCGCGAAGAAGCCAGCCTCTCACCCACGGCGGTAGACAATCTCCTTGCTACCCGCCTCGCAGCTGCCCACCACCTTGCCCGCCGGGTCGCCTTTCTTGACGATCTCCAGCTTGTAGCCGCTCACACCCTTGGCATCGAGCTTGGCCGCGATTTCCGCCTTGAGCTCTTCACACGGCTTGCCTGCAGCCATGGCACCACCGGCCAGCGCCATCATCCCCACTGCCAGAATCAGTTTCTTCATCGATCGCATTCCTTGTTACAGATGAGAAAAGACCAGAAGGGCGCCGCCAAGGCGCCCTTCGAAGTTATAACGCCATCACGCCGGGCGATGCCAGCCCGATTACGTTTCAGCTGTTGGCAATACGGAAGCCCACCTTCAACGTCACCTGGAAGTGCGCTGCCTTGTTGTCGCGGATATGCCCCCGGGTGTCGACCACCTCGAACCACTCCAGGTGCTTGATGCTCTTGCCCGCTTCGGCCAGGGCATTGTTGATCGCTTCTTCGATGCTGGTGGGGGACGAACCTACCAGTTCGATCTTCTTGTAGGTGTGATGATCGGTCATGAGCGCTCTCCTTGGATGACAGTCAGTTGAGCCTAGCAGTGCAGGCCACGTTTACCTGCGAGCGGTAACCGCCCGGTAAAGTTCGATCGCACTTTCCCGCAGCCAGGGGGTCGCACTTGTTACAGTCCATACTGCAAAGGAGAGTCAACATGCACCGCAACTCGCTGCGCAAATCGTCCCTGGAAAGCATGGAAGCAGAGATCGAGAGCCTGCTCAAAAGCCTGGAAAACCTGAAGCATGACGCTTCCGAGGAATCGCAAAAGTCGGTGAAGGCGATACGCAGCAATGCCGAGAGCGCCCTGCGCCACTCGCGCAGCCTGATCAGCGATGCCTACCAGGAAGTCAAGCAACGCACCCGCCAAACCGGTATCGCTACCCGCGACTACGCACAGGAACATCCCTACACCACCGCCGGCGTGGCCATCGGCGCCCTCGGCCTGTTGGCGGCCTACCTGCTGTGCAAGCGTAACTAAGCGCTCTGGCGCGCCAGTTCCGCGCGCAGCCACTGCGCCAGCTGCTCGGCGCGCCCATCCGCGGCGCGCCGTGGCACCCACAGCGCCAGCGCGGCGGGGGTAGCTGAAAAGCCCCACGGCGCGCTGAGCCGCCCGGCCCGCAGGTCATCAGCCACCAGCGGCTGCGGGGCGATGGCCACCCCAAGGCCGGCCACGGCCGCCTCCAGCAAGTAATACAAATGCTCGAACGCCTGGCCGTAGTGCAACGTCGCCGGGTCCAGGCCCTGCTCGGCCACCCAGGTAGGCCAGGCTTGCGGGCGCGAGGTGGTGTGGAGCAACGCCTCATCGAGCAATGCCTTGGCAGGCGCGCCCTGCAAGCGTTCGAAGCCGTTGAAGTGCGGGCTCAGCACCGGGCCAATGCGCTCCTGGGCCAGCACATGCACCTGCATGTCTGCCGGCCACGGCGGCTCGGCGTACACCAACAGCGCATCCAGCCCGGGCCGGCGCGGGTCAAGGTCGCCTTCGCCGGCGGACAGGTGCAGGCGCAAGGCCGGCAGGTCGGCGTTCAACCGGCCAAGGCGGGGAATGAACCAGCGCGCCAGCAGGCTGCCGGAGCACCCCAGCACGAACGGCGCTTCGCTCACATCCCGGCTCAGCTCGGCGCAGACGCTACGCAGGCGGTCGAATGCCTCGCCACTGGCATCGCGCAGGCGCACCCCGGCATCTGTGAGTTTGATGCCGCGCCCGTCCTTGGTGAACAGGGCCACGCCCAAGTGCTCCTCCAGCACCTTGAGCTGCCGGCTGACGGCCCCGTGGGTGACGTGAAGCGCTTCGGCTGCCTGGCTCACGCTGTTGAGCCGGGCAGTGGCTTCGAAGGCCCGCAGGGCATTGAGAGGAGGGAGGTCGTGGGCCATGTTACCTGTGAGTTTTTCTGACAAGTTTGCGCAATCTTATCGGTTTTCAGCCGGGCGCGCCGTGGTTACAGTAAAGCCCATCACTCATTCACTACGCCCTGGAGCGACCCATGTCCCAGTCCCAATACCGTCCCGGCCCCGACGCCAACGGCCTGTTCGGCTCGTTCGGTGGCCGCTACGTGGCCGAAACCCTGATGCCGCTGGTGCTGGACCTGGCCCGCGAATACGAAGCAGCCAAGGCCGACCCGAAATTCCTCGAAGAGCTGGCCTATTTCCAGCGCGACTACATCGGCCGCCCCAACCCACTGTATTTCGCCGAGCGCCTGACCGAACATTGCGGCGGCGCGAAGATCTTCTTCAAGCGTGAAGAACTCAACCACACCGGCGCACACAAGGTGAACAACTGTATCGGCCAGGTGCTGCTGGCCAAGCGCATGGGCAAGAAACGCCTGATCGCCGAAACCGGCGCCGGCATGCACGGCGTGGCCACCGCCACCGTCGCTGCCCGCTTCGGCCTGCCGTGCGTGATCTACATGGGCGCCACCGACATCGAGCGCCAGCAGGCCAACGTGTTCCGCATGAAGCTGCTGGGCGCCGAGATCGTACCGGTCACCGCCGGCACCGGCACCCTGAAAGACGCCATGAACGAGGCCCTGCGCGACTGGGTCACCAACGTTGAAGACACCTTCTACCTGATCGGCACCGTGGCCGGCCCACACCCGTACCCGGCCATGGTCCGCGACTTCCAGTCGATCATCGGCAAGGAAACCCGCGCCCAACTGCAGGAAAAGGAAGGCCGCCTGCCAGACAGCCTGATCGCCTGCGTGGGCGGTGGCTCCAACGCCATGGGCTTGTTCCATGAATTCCTCGAAGAGCCAAGCGTGCAGATCATCGGCGTCGAAGCCGGTGGCCACGGCGTGCACACCGACAAGCACGCGGCCAGCCTGAACGGCGGCGTACCGGGTGTGCTGCACGGCAACCGTACCTACCTGCTGCAGGACGAGGACGGCCAGATCACCGACGCCCACTCGATTTCCGCAGGCCTGGACTACCCCGGCATCGGCCCGGAGCACGCCTACCTGCACGAAGTGAAGCGCGTGGAATACGTCAGCATCACCGACGACGAGGCGCTGGATGCGTTCCACGCCACCTGCCGCCTGGAAGGCATCATCCCGGCCCTGGAAAGCTCCCACGCCCTGGCCGAGGCGATCAAGCGCGCGCCGAACCTGCCCAAGGACCACCTGATGGTGATCTGCCTGTCGGGCCGTGGCGACAAAGACATGCAAACCGTGATGAACCACATGGCCGCCCAGGAGAAACAGGCATGAGCCGTCTTGAACAACGCTTCGCCGAACTGAAAGCCGAAGGCCGCGCGGCGCTGGTCACCTTCGTCACCGCCGGTGACCCGGGCTACGACGCTTCGCTGCAGATCCTCAAGGGCCTGCCAGCCGCCGGTGCCGACGTGATCGAGCTGGGCATGCCGTTCACCGACCCAATGGCTGACGGCGTGGCCATCCAGCTCGCAACCTTGCGCGCCCTGGAAGCCGGCCAGACCCTGGCCAAGACCCTGCAGATGGTTCGTGAATTCCGTGTGGATAACCACACTACGCCAATCGTGCTGATGGGCTACTACAACCCGATTCACCGCTTCGGTGTGGATAAATTCGTCGGCGAAGCCAAGGCTGCCGGTGTCGATGGCCTGATCATCGTCGACCTGCCGCCAGAGCACGACGCCGAACTGGCCACCCCGGCCCAGGCGGCGGGCATCGACTTCATTCGCCTGACCACCCCGACCACCGACGATGCCCGCCTGCCGCGGGTGCTGGAGCGCAGCTCCGGGTTCGTCTACTACGTGTCGGTGGCGGGTGTGACCGGCGCAGGCTCGGCGACTACCGAGCACGTGAGCGAGGCGATTGCCCGCCTGCGCCGGCATACCGACCTGCCGGTCAGCGTTGGTTTCGGCATTCGCACGCCGGAGCAGGCGGCAAACATCGCCCGCCTGGCGGATGGTGTGGTGGTGGGCTCGGCGCTGGTCGACAAGATTGCCCAGGCCAAATCCGCGGACCAAGCCGTTGGCGATGTATTGAGCCTGTGTTCGGCACTGGCTGAAGGTGTGCGCGGCGCCCGGTTGTAAACCGCGTCGCCTGCTTCGCGGGGCAAGCCCGCTCCTACAGGAGGAATGCGTAGCCCGCAGGGCTGGGTGATCTCTGTAGGAGCGGGCTTGCCCCGCGAAGAGGCCAGCCCAGGCTAACCCGGCCTAACCCCCAAAAATCGACAGATTCAAAGGCCGCACAGCCCCCATCCAGATCGCATGGTCCCGGTGATCCGCCAGTTCATCCCCAGTCAGCGGATGCAGGAACACCACCAGCCCCTTGCGATAAAGCGCCAACCACGGCAGCACCACCCCAACGAACTCCGGCTCGAACGCCAACTGGCAACTCCAGTCCGGGTGTGGCCCGACCGGCTTCTGGTGCATGCGCCCCATGGTCACCGGAAACAACCGCGCGGCCTCTTCACACAGCTCGCGGGCCTGCTCCAGGGTGGATGCGTCGTAATAAACGTGGGCGTGGTAGCCCTTGATCCTTTGCACGGTAACTCCTGAAATCGAACCGACCGTATGACTATACGCCGAACCCAGCACTACTGACTGCGCTCCTGCTCCAGCCAACCCACGAACCGCTCGATCAGCGCCCCGCGCCGCTTGCGCGTCGGCAGCACCACGTAATACCCCCGCGCCGAGCGCAAACTCCCCTGCAGCGGCCGGCACAGCAACCCTTGCTCCACCAGCCCGTCCACCAGGTGCCCCCAACCAATCGCCACCCCTTGCCCAGCAATCGCCGCCTGAATCAGCAGGGTGTAGTTGTCGAACCGCAACTGCCCCGGCGGCGGCGGGCTGGCCAGGCCAAGCCCGCGAAACACCCCTGCCCAGTCAAACCAACGGCTGGCTTGCTCGCCGCGCAAATGCAACAGGGGTAATCGCTGCAAAGCCTCGGCTGACAAGGGTTTGCCAGGAATCAGCCGTGGGCTGCACACCGGAAACACTTCTTCGTCGAACAACCAGCGGCTTTCGCCCTGGCGAAAGCGGCCGTCGCCAAACAACACGGCCACATCAATGTCCGGGCGCAGCATTGCCTGGCTGCGCTCACCCGTCACCAGGCTGACATCCACCTGTGGATAAAGCTGGTGAAAGCGCTGCAAGCGGGGCATCAGCCAGAACGCGGCAAAGGCAAAATCCGTGGCCACCTGCAGCACCTCACGCTGGCCTCGGCCACTTGCCTGGGCAATGCCATCGTCCATGGCCTGCAGGCCCTGGTGCACCTGTTCATAAAGCACCAGGCCCGCCTCGGTCAGCTCGATGCCCCGGTAGATGCGGTCGAACAAACGCGTGCCCAGCTGCGCCTCCAGGCGCTTGACCTGCTGGCTCACCGCCGGCTGCGTGGTCCCCAGCTCCAACGCTGCGGCGGTGAAGCCACGCAGGCGGGCGGCGGCCTCGAACACCCGCAAGGTATCCAGTGAAAGCTCGGCAAGGTGCTCAAACATAAGCGTGGCTAATCCCAGTCATTGCCCGCCATGGGCTTTACCCATGTTATCCACAGTCGCATCTTGGTAGGCAAGCGGTTCGCATAACCCCCAACGATGGATACCAGCATGACGCGCCCGAATATCCTGTTCATCATGGCCGACCAGATGGCCGCACCCTTGCTGCCGATCTACGGCCCTTCGCCCATCCAGATGCCGCACCTGAGCCGCCTGGCCGAGCAGGCGGTGGTGTTCGATTCGGCGTACTGCAACAGCCCGCTGTGCGCGCCCTCGCGTTTCACCCTGGTCAGCGGCCAGTTGCCCAGCCGCATCGGCGCCTACGACAACGCCGCCGATTTCCCCGCCGACGTGCCCACTTATGCACACTACCTGCGCCGCCTGGGCTACCGCACCGCGTTGTCGGGCAAGATGCACTTCTGCGGCCCCGACCAGTTGCACGGTTACGAAGAACGCCTGACCAGCGACATCTACCCCGCCGACTACGGCTGGGCGGTGAACTGGGATGAGCCGGATGTGCGCCCCAGCTGGTACCACAACATGTCCTCGGTACTGCAGGCCGGGCCCTGCGTGCGTACCAACCAGCTGGATTTCGACGAGGAAGTGGTGTTCAAGGCCCGCCAGTACCTCTACGACCATGTGCGCGAGAACGATGGCCGGCCGTTTTGCCTCACGGTGTCGATGACCCACCCGCACGACCCGTACACCATTCCCAAGCGCTACTGGGATCGCTACGAGGCTGTGGATATCCCCATGCCACGCGCCGAGCTCAGCCAATCGGCGCTCGACCCCCATTCCCAGCGCCTGCTCAAGGTCTACGACCTGTGGAACAAGCCGCTGCCTGTGGATAAGATTCGCGATGCCCGCCGCGCCTACTTCGGCGCCTGCAGCTACATCGACGACAACATCGGCCAGCTGCTACAAACCCTGGAAGAGTGCAACCTGGCCGACGACACCCTGATCGTGTTCTCCGGCGACCACGGCGACATGCTGGGTGAGCGCGGGCTCTGGTACAAAATGCACTGGTTCGAAATGTCGGCCCGGGTGCCCTTGCTTATCCACGCGCCCAAGCGCTTCGCCGCAGGCAGGGTGAGGGCTTCGGTGTCGACTTGCGACCTGCTGCCAACCCTGGTGGAACTGGCTGGCGGGGCTGTGGATAACCACCTGCACCTGGACGGCCGCTCACTGCTCGGCCACCTGCAGGGGCAGGGCGGGCACGACGAGGTGATCGGCGAATACATGGCCGAAGGCACCGTCGGCCCGCTGATGATGATTCGCCGTGGGGCCTATAAATTCGTGTACAGCGAAGACGACCCCTGCCTACTCTATGACCTGAGCCACGACCCGCACGAGCGGGAGAACCTCGCCGGCAGCCCGGACCACCAGGCGCTGCTGCAGGCATTCGTCGATGAAGCGCGCCAGCGCTGGGATATCCCCAGCCTGCGCCAGCAGGTACTGGCCAGCCAGCGGCGCCGCCGCCTGGTGGCCGAGGCCCTGGCCATCGGCACACTGAAAAGCTGGGACCACCAACCGCTGGTGGATGCCAGCCAACAGTACATGCGCAACCACATCGATCTCGACGACCTCGAGCGCAAGGCACGTTATCCACAGCCCGCCCCCATGGATTGAGAAGAGAGGCCGCCATGCAGAAGTTCTCCACCGCCGTGTTGACCCTGGCCCTGGGCCTGGGTGCTGCCACGGCCCACGCCGCCGACGACGACGCGCAATGCAGCACCGTGAAGATGGCCGACCCCGGCTGGAGCGACATCGCCTCGACCAACGCCGTCGCCCGCTTGCTGCTGGAGAGCCTGGGTTACCAGGTGAAGATCGACAGCCTGGCGGTGCCGATCATCTACGGCGGCCTCAAGAATGGCCAGGTCGATGCCTTCCTGGGTAACTGGATGCCGGCGCAGCAGGGCTTTCACGACAAGTTCATCGCCAGTGGCGACGTGCAGCAACTGTCGCGCAACCTGGAAGGCACCGAGTTCACCCTGGCCGTACCGGATTATGTGTGGAACGCCGGGGTGAAAGATTTCGCCGACCTGCAAAAGCACGCCGACCAGTTCGACAAGAAGTTGTACGGAATTGGCTCAGGGGCCCCGGCCAACTTGTCTCTGAAGGAAATCATCGAAAAGAACCAGTTCAACCTTGGCCAATGGAAGCTGGTGGAATCGAACGAGCAGGCGATGCTGACGCAGGTAGACCGGGCGGTGAAGAAGCAGCAGTTCATCACTTTCCTCGGCTGGACGCCGCACCCGATGAACGTGAAGCTAAAAATGCACTACCTGACGGGCGGGGAGCAGTGGTTCGGCAGCAAGGGCGAGGTGTTTACGCTGACGCGCAAGGGTTATCCACAAGCCTGCCCGAACGCGGCCAAGTTGTTGGGCAACCTGAGTTTCACCCTCGACATGGAAAACACCATCATGGCCCAGGTTGTGGATAAGAAGGTGAGCTTCGATCAAGCGGCCAAGGCGTGGGTGAAACAGCACCCAGAGTTGCTGGAAGGTTGGCTTGCCGGGGTGACTACCAAGGAAGGTGGCGATGCCCTGGAGGCCGTAAAAGCCAAGCTCTGATCCCTGCCCCTGTGGATATCCCCCTGTAGGAGATCACTCTGCGCTGTCGCGCAGGGAACATTGCCAGCAGAGGCGCCGCCATTCTTTGTAGGAGCGGGCTTGCCCCGCGAAAACCGGCGTAGCCGGTGCCATACACCGCGCCGCCTGCTTCGCGGGGCAAGTCGGGTCGCCGCACCGCCGCTCCTACAGGTATTGGGTAATGCCTGGGGAGGTCAACCCCGCGCCAGCTGCCGGCGCAGCTCGGCCAGCACCGGCGCGGTATCCGGCCGCACGCCACGCCACAGGAAGAACGCCTCGGCCGCCTGTTCGGCCAGCATCCCCAGCCCATCCAGCACCTTGGCCGCCCCCAGCTTTTCAGCCCACTGGCAAAACGGCGTCGGCTCCTTGCCATACATCATGTCGTAGCACACGGTGCGCCCGGCCTCGACCAAGCTCTCGGCAATCGGCGGCAGCTCACCGGCCAGGCTCGCCGACGTGGCATTGATGATCACGTCCACCGGCTCACGCAGCCAGGCAAACCCGCTGGCCACCACCGGGCCCAGTTCATCGAACTCCCGCGCCAGCTGCTCGGCCTTTTCCACCGTGCGGTTGGCGATCACCAGCGACTGCGGCTTGTGCGCCAGAATCGGCTCCAGCACGCCACGCACGGCGCCACCGGCACCCAGCAGCAGAATGCGCTTGCCAGCCAGCACTACCCCGGCATTCACCGTCAGGTCGCGCACCAGGCCGGCGCCGTCGGTGTTGTCACCCAGCAGGCTGCCATCGGCCAGCTTGCTCAGCGTGTTCACCGCGCCAGCGCGTTGGGCACGTGGGGTCAGGCTGTCGCACAGGCGATAGGCCTCTTCCTTGAACGGCACGGTGACGTTGCCACCGCTGCCTTGCTTGAAGAAGCCGCGCGCGCAGTCGCTGAATTCATCCACAGGCGCCAGCAAGGTGGCGTATTCCAGGTGCTGGCCGGTTTGCTCGGCGAACAGGCGGTGAATCAGCGGCGACTTGCTGTGGCCGATGGGGTTACCGAAAACAACGTACTGGTCCATGACGGTTCCTTGTTTATCCACAGGCTCACTGGCCGAGCCAATCGCGGTCCTGCAGGAAGTATTCGGTCAGGCGCGCTTCCTCGCTACCGGGTTCGGCCTTCCAGTCGTAGCCCCAACGCACCTGCGGTGGCAGCGACATGAGGATCGACTCGGTGCGGCCCCCCGATTGCAGGCCGAACAGGGTGCCACGGTCGTACACCAGGTTGAACTCCACATAGCGGCCACGGCGGTATTCCTGGAATTCGCGCTGCTGCGGGGTGAAGGGGGTGTGCTTGCGGCGCTGGACGATCGGCAGGTAGGCCTCGACGTAAGCGTCGCCGATGGCGCGCAGGAAGGCGAAGCAGGTGTCGAAGTCCCATTCGTTCAGGTCGTCGAAGAACAGGCCGCCGATGCCGCGTGGCTCGCCACGGTGCTTGAGGTGGAAGTAACGGTCGCACCAGGCCTTGTAGCGCGGGTACACGTCGGCGCCGAACGGCGCGCAGGCCTGCTCGGCCACGCGGTGCCAGTGGATGCAGTCTTCTTCGTGGGCGTAATACGGCGTGAGGTCGAAGCCGCCGCCGAACCACCACACCGCCTCTTCGCCTTCTTTTTCAGCGATGAAGAAGCGCACGTTGGCGTGGGACGTGGGCACATGGGGGTTGTGCGGGTGAATCACCAGCGACACGCCCAGGGCTTCGAAGCCTCGGCCTGCCAGTTCCGGGCGATGGGCGCTGGCCGACGGCGGCAGGCCGGCGCCGAACACGTGGGAGAAGTTGACCCCGCCTTTCTCGATCAGCTGGCCATCACCGATCACCCGCGTGCGGCCCCCGCCACCGGCTTCGCGCACCCAGGCGTCCTCGACGAAGCGGGCACCGCCGTCTTCGGCTTCGAGGGCAGAGCAGATGCGGTCTTGCAGGTCGAGCAGGTAGGCTTTCACGGCCTCGGTGCGGCTAGTCATCGGGTCACCAGGAACGGGCAGGGAAGAATTCGCCGGCTAGCATACCACCGCCGGCGCGCGCGCCGCAGTTGACGGCGATCAAGCAAAGGCGTCCGATAGAAGGCCTTTTCCCGATCCCGACAACAGGAGTGCGAGATGGCCAAGCGTATCCAGTTCAGCCAGCATGGCGGCCCGGAAGTGCTGCAGCTTGTGGAATTCGACCCCGCCCCGCCGGGCCCGCAGCAGGTGCGCGTGCGCAACCATGCGATCGGCCTGAACTTCATCGACACCTATTTCCGCGGCGGGCTGTATGCGCCGCCGTCCCTGCCTTCGGGGTTGGGCACCGAGGCCGCTGGCGTGGTCGAGGCCGTGGGTGAGGGCGTCAGCCGCCTGAAGGTCGGCGACCGCGTGGCCTACGGCACCGGCCCGCTGGGTGCCTACAGCGAGGTGCACACGCTGCCGGAGGCCAACCTGGTCAAGCTGCCCGAGCACATCAGCTTCGAGCAGGCCGCGGCGGTCATGCTCAAGGGCCTGACCGTGCAATACCTGCTGAAGCAGACCTACGCCGTGCAACCGGGCGACGTGATCCTGTTCCATGCTGCGGCGGGGGGTGTTGGCTCGCTGGCATGCCAGTGGGCCAAGGCGTTGGGGGCCAAGCTGATCGGCACGGTGAGTTCTGCCGAGAAGGCCGAGCGGGCGAAGGCGCTGGGGGCCTGGGCGACTATCGATTACAGCCGCGAAGACGTGGCCAAGCGGGTGCTGGAGCTGACCGATGGCAAGAAATGCCCGGTGGTGTATGACGGTGTGGGCGCCGACACCTGGCTGACCTCGCTGGATTGCCTGCGGCCACGGGGGTTGATGGTGAGCTTTGGCAATGCTTCGGGGGCGGTGAGCGGGGTGAACCTGGGGATTCTGTCGCAGAAGGGGTCGTTGTACGTCACGCGGCCGACCTTGGCGACGTATGCCAATAATGCCGAGAACACCCAGGCCATGGCCGATGACCTGTTTGCCATGATTGGCAGTGGGCAATTGGTTGTGGATATCCAGCAGCGGTATCCGTTGAGTGAGGCGGCCAAGGCGCAGACGGAGTTGTCGGCGCGCAGGACGGTGGGGTCTACGGTGTTGTTGCCGTAAGCGTATGCCTTGAGGTTTTCAGCGCCTGTGAAATCGAGCGCCGCCCGCGCGGCGCTTCGCGAGCTGCGCTCGCTCCTACGTTTGTTTCGGGCCAGTGAGTTCTGGGGAATTGCGCGCGAACGCCTTGGCGCCTGGCGCGATATCGTGTCGTATCAACAAGGCGGTCGCGTACGCCTGCCACAGGCATAACTGGCCCGAAACAAACGTAGGAGCGAGCAAAGCTCGCGAAGCGCCGCGCGGGCGGCGCTCGATCTCACAGGCGCTGAAAGCATCAAGGCAGGCACCTCTCAGCCCCCACACCGCCTACTGCTTAACAGGCGCCGATTCAATGCCATCCAGAATCGCCTCAACCAACCCCTCGGCCATCTCGACCGCATGCAGGCTGGACCAATACATCCCACGGCCTTCCTCGCTCAGGTAATCGAGGGTCTTATAGCCGGTTTCGTAGGCGCAGCGCAGGTACAGCGCGATATGAACCAGCGCATCAGCGGCGCAGATGTTGGGGTTTACGCTGAACAGCGCTTCATGACCGGCGTCGCAACGGCCGAAGGCGCGGGGGGCAGTGTTGGGAAGGGGTGGATCCGGGACGATTTTCTTGATCATTGGAAAATGCTCCTCAAAGCCACCACCCTTCACTACCACGTGAAGGGTGGCGACTGTACGCGAGGTGGTAGACCCGGGCATTTTCCAATCCAGGCAGGCTCGAAAGCCTCCCACGCACAGCCGCCATAGACTGTCATGGAAAAAATGCATCCGGGCTACCACACCCGATCGCCAAGTTATTCGGCGACGGTCTGAAGCCTAGAGGCAAGGATTCCCACTGAGAAGGTGATGGCAGGGGACGCTGGCTGTAGGATATTTCCCTAATACGCAGGTTGGACAGGCTGTTTGGCAACAATCAGAAAAACCTGCGGGTGTTCGCCGAAAGGTATGTGTCGCCTATGCGACCGAGCGCCGCGCGGGCGGCGCTCGATCTCATAGGCGCAGAAAGCATCAAGGCAGGCACCTCTCAGCCCCCACACCGCCTACTGCTTAACAGGCACCGATTCAATGCCATCCAGAATCGCCTCAACCAACCCCTCGGCCATCTCGACCGCATGCAGGCTGGACCAATACATCCCACGGCCTTCCTCGCTCAGGTAATCGAGGGTCTTGTAGCCGGTTTCGTAGGCGCAGCGCAGGTACAGCGCGATATGAACCAGCGCATCAGCGGCGCAGATGTTGGGGTTTACGCTGAACAGCGCTTCATGACCGGCGTCGCAACGGCCGAAGGCGCGGGGGGAGGTTTTGGGAAGGGGTGGATCCGGTACGATTTTTTTCATTGCTTGCTCCAGATAAAGGAGCTGGCACCTATCCGTTACCACACGATTTAGGTGGCAGCTGTACGCGGGGTGGTAAAACCGGGCTGGAGGCGCTCCCGGTAGGCACGAAGCCTCCCACGCACAGCTGCCATAGCTGTGACGCCCCAAGCACACCCGGGTTACCACACCCGATCGCCAAGTTATTCGGCGACGGTCTGAAGCCTAGAGGCAAGGATTCCCGCTGAGAAGGTGATGGCAAGGGACGCGGGTTGTAGGATATTTCTCAATCCTCAATCCGCACAGCCATGCGAGACATATTCAGAAAAATCCGTGCGGGTTTGGCGTCTGTAGGAGCGGGCTTGACCCGCGAAGCAAGCACCGCGGTGCATGGCACCGGCTGCGCCGGTGTTCGCGGGGCAAGCCCGCTCCTACAAAGGGTAGCGGCGCGTTTGCGGGCAATGTTCCCTGCGCGACACCGCAGCCCGCGAGGGCTGGGTTATCTCCCACAAAGTACCGCACATGCCTTGAGGTTTTCAGCGCCTGTAAAATCGAGCGCCGCCCGCGCGGCGCTTCGCGAGCTGCGCTCGCTCCTACGTTTGTTTCGGGCCAGTGAGTTCTGGGTAATTGCGCGCGAACGCCTTGGCGCCTGGCGCGATATCGTGTCGTATCAACAAGGCGGTCGCGTACGCCTGCCACAGGCATAACTGGCCCGAAACAGACGTAGGAGCGAGCGCAGCTCGCGAAGCGCCGCGCGGGCGGCGCAGATGTTGGGGTTTACGCTGAACAGCGCTTCATGGCCGGCGTCGCAGCGGCCGAAGGCGCGGGTGGTAGTGTTGGGAAGGGGTGGATCAGGAACTATCTTTTTCATGGGACAACTCTCGCTTCTATGCCCCACCTATTCGTTACCACACGATTAGGTGGCAGCTGTACGCAGGGTGGTAAACCGGTGAGAGTTCCCATAACCCGGCAGGCACGAAGCCTCCCGCGTACAGCCGCCATAGACTGCCAGGAACTCTCCGGTTCGGGTTACCACACCCGATCGCCAAGCTATTCGGCGACGGTCTGAAGCCTAGAGGCAAGGATTCCCACTGAGAAGGTGATGGCAGGGGACACGGGTTGTAGGATATTTCCCTAGTACGCAGGTTGGACAGGCTGTTTGGCAACAATCAGAAAAACCCGCAGGTGTTCGCCGAAAGATATGTGTCGCCTATACGACCGAGCGCCGCCCGCGCGGCGCATCGCGAGCTGCGCTCGCTCCTACGTCTGTTTCGGGCCAATGTTCATGTGGCCACCGCAAACGGCCCTTTGGCGCATGGCTTGAAATTTGCGCCGAGCCACAACGGCCTCACCCCGGGCGAACAACCTCACCCGTGGCCAAGTTCCGAATCACACTCGGATTCTTCCGCCCCCCCAACGCCCCACCCAGCACCAAATCCAGCTGCCCATGAAAATACTGCTCCACCCGCAACCGGGTCTTCGCCGCCGGGCGGCCGCCTGGGTTGCACGAGGTGGAAATCAACGGCCCCACCAGCGCGCACAACTCACGCACCTGCGGATGGTCACTGACCCGCAGCGCCACGGTGTCGTGCTGGCCGGTCACCCACTCGGGCAACAGGTCCTGGTGCGGCACCAGCCAGGTGTTCGGCCCAGGCCAGGTGCTGCCCATGCGGTCGATCCAGTCCTCGGGGAAATCCTCGAACAGAAAGTCGAACTGGCGGATGTTGTCGGCAATCAGGATAAGCCCCTTATCCACAGGCCGCGACTTGAGCGCCAGCAGGCGATACACCGCGTCCTCGTTCCATGGGTCGCAGCCCAGGCCCCAGACCGCTTCCGTCGGGTAGGCGATTACCGCGCCCGCCCGGATCTCACGTGCGGCTTGTTGCACACGAAAACTGCTCACCATGATTTGTCTCTCCGCCTATAAACCTTGCTTGCGCGCAGTGTACTTAGCCGGCGCGGGCAAACCAACGCCCAGCCACATTGCTGACCCGGCCTTCAAGCTCAAGCTCAGTGAGCTGCGCCAGCACCTCGGCCAGCGGCCGGTCGCTGAAGTGGGCCAGGTTCTCGCTAGTCTGTGGCGCGGCATGCAGCAGGGCAAGCAAAGGATGCACAGGCTTTTCCACCACCGCCGGCGGCAAGTGCTGCCAGCCACGCAGGCTGTCGATGATCTGCTGCACATTTTCCACCAGCAGCGCCCCATCGCGAATCAACTGGTGGCAACCCTTGGCCGCCGTGTGGTGAATCGACCCCGGAATGGCATACACCTCGCGGCCCTGCTCGGCAGCCAGGCGGGCGGTGATCAACGAGCCACTGGCAAGGCTGGCCTCGACCACCAGCACGCCCAGCGACAACCCACTGATGATGCGGTTACGCCGGGGGAAGTTGCCCGGCAACGGCCCGGCATCCAGCGGGTACTCGGAAACCAGCGCGCCACCGCTGTCGATCATCGCCTGGGCAAGCTCGCGGTGGCGCTGTGGATAAAGTTTTTGCAAGCCACTGCCGAGCACGCCAATCGTACCCCCGCCAACCTCCAGCACAGCCCGATGAGCGGCGCCATCGATACCCAGCGCAAGGCCACTGGTGATGGTGAAACCGGCCTGGGCCAGGCAGCGGGAAAATGCCCGGGCCGTGTCCAGCGCCGGGGGCGTTGCACGCCGGCTGCCAACGATGGCCAGTTGCGGGCGGTCGAGCAGTGCCGGGTCGCCAGCGACGAAAAGCAGCGGCGGCGGGTCGTCGATTTCCGCCAGCAACGCCGGGTAACCAGGGCCGTCCCACATCAGTAAATGCTGGCCCGGACGCTCTATCCAGGCCATTGCGGCCAGGGCACCATCACGTACCTCAGCACTGCGCCGGGCATCGATGGTGGCCTGTGGAATACCCAGCGAACGCCATGCCGAACCGGGCGCGCTAAGCGCCGAAGAGGCACTGCCGAAGGCTTCAAGCAAGCTGCGAAAACGTCTTAAACCCGTCTCGGGCAAGCGGTGCAGGCGCAGGCGTGCCTCCAGTTCAGCCGGGTGGCAAGGCGACGAATGGTTAATCGACATCGGGATCATCCTTGATCGAAACAGGGCCATCTACGTGGCACAACCTGTGGATAAGTTTGTGAGTAACACTTTGAAAAGCTGTCCATGAATGGCTGGCTATGAGGCCTATAGAGACCCTAGACGAGCTTTCACAGGTGCTGAAATCCGCGTTTCCCTTTATTATGTGTGCTCAGTTTTCAACCGACCGCACAGTGACTGCCTGACCTTATGGCCATCTTGAACATTCTCGAATTCCCCGACCCGCGCCTGCGCACCATCGCCAAACCGGTGACGGTGTTCGACGACGCCCTGCGTCAGCTGATCGACGACATGTTTGAAACCATGTACGAAGCCCCCGGCATCGGCCTGGCCGCTACCCAGGTCAACGTGCACCAACAGGTGGTGGTGATGGACCTCAGCGAAGACCGCAGCGAACCGCGCGTCTTCATCAACCCCACCGTCGAGGAACTGACCCACGACATGGGCCAGTACCAGGAAGGCTGCCTGTCGGTGCCGGGCTTCTACGAAAACGTCGACCGCCCGCTGCGTGTTCGGGTCAAGGCCCAGGACCGCGACGGCAAGCCGTACGAGCTGGAATGCGAAGGCCTGCTGGCGGTGTGCGTGCAGCACGAGTTCGATCACCTCAACGGCAAGCTGTTCGTCGACTACCTGTCACAGCTCAAGCGCGACCGGATCAAGAAGAAGCTGGAAAAGCAGCACCGCCAGCAAGCCTGATCCCTACCTTCCAGAAGGCTTGCTCCGGCAAGCCTTTTTCTTTTTTGAAGCGAGAACTCCATGCGCATCGTCTTTGCAGGCACTCCCGAGTTTGCCGCCGAACACCTCAAGGCCCTGCTCGACAGCCCGTACGAGATCGTGGCCGTCTACACCCAGCCCGACCGCCCCGCCGGCCGTGGCCAGAAGCTCATGCCGAGCCCGGTCAAGCAATTGGCCGTGGCCCATGACATCCCTGTGTTCCAGCCGCCGACCCTGCGCAACCCTGATGCACAGGCGGAACTGGCCGCGCTCAAGCCAGACCTGATGGTGGTGGTGGCCTACGGCCTGATCCTGCCGCAAGTGGTACTCGACATCCCACGCCTGGGCTGCATCAACAGCCACGCTTCCCTGCTGCCGCGCTGGCGCGGTGCAGCGCCGATCCAGCGCGCCGTGGAAGCGGGCGATGCCGAGAGCGGCGTCACCGTGATGCGCATGGAAGCGGGCCTGGATACCGGCCCGATGCTGCTCAAGGTGGTCACCCCGATCAGCGCCGAGGATACCGGCGGCAGCCTGCACGACCGCCTCGCCGAAATGGGCCCGCCTGCCGTCATCCAGGCAATTTCCGGCCTGGCCGACGGTACGCTGCACGGTGAAGTGCAGGACGATGCCCTGGCCACCTATGCACACAAGCTGAACAAGGACGAAGCGCGCATCGACTGGAGCCGCCCGGCCATTGAGCTTGAGCGCCTTGTCCGCGCCTTCAACCCGTGGCCGGTGTGCCACAGCACCCTCGACGGCGAAACCGTGAAGGTGCTGGCCGCCAACCTGGCCACAGGCCAGGGCGCACCGGGCGAGATCCTGTCCGCCAGCAAGGACGGCCTGGTGGTCGCCTGCGCTGACCAGGCGCTGAGCCTGACCCGCCTGCAACTGCCCGGTGGCAAGGCGCTGAACTTCAGCGACCTGTTCAACAGCCGCCGCGAGAAATTCGCCGCCGGCAAGGTGCTGGGCCAATGAACCCACGCCTCGCCGCCGCCCGTGCCCTTGCCGCTGTTCTCAGCGGCAAGGCCTCGCTCAACAGCTCGCTGCCGGCCCAGCTGGACAAGGTCGATGAACGCGACCGCGGCCTGACCCAGGACCTGGCATTCGGCACCGCACGCTGGCAACCCCGCCTGGACCTGCTGGCCGCGCAGCTGCTGCAAAAGCCGTTCAAGGCCGCCGATGCCGATGTGCAGGCACTGCTGCTGGTCGGCCTGTACCAGCTGTTCTACACCCGCATTCCGGCCCACGCCGCCCTCGGTGAAACCGTTGGCTGCGCCGACAAGCTGAAAAAGCCGTGGGCCAAGGGCCTGCTCAATGCCGTGCTGCGCCGCGCCCAACGCGAGGGCGAGGCACTGCTGGCCGGCATGGAGCGCGACCCGGTGGTGCGCACCGCCCACCCACGCTGGCTGCAGAAGTCGCTCAAGGCCTTCTGGCCAGAGCAGTGGGAGGCCATCTGCGCGGCCAACAACGCGCACCCGCCGATGATCCTGCGGGTCAACCGCCGCCACCACAGCCGCGACGGCTACCTGGCGCTGCTGGCAGGCGCCGGCATTGCCGCCAGCGCCTGCCAGTACAGCCGTGACGGCATCGTCCTCGCCCAGGCCTGCGACGTGCGTGGCCTGCCGGGCTTTGCCGAAGGCTGGGTGAGCGTGCAGGACGAAGCTGCACAACTGTCCGCCGACCTGCTCGAACTGGCCCCCGGCCAGCGCGTGCTCGACGCCTGCTGCGCCCCTGGCGGCAAAACCTGCCACCTGCTCGAAGCCGAACCCGGCCTGGCCCACATGACGGCCATCGACCTGGAAGCCAAGCGCTTGACCCGCGTGCGCGAAAACCTCGACCGCCTGCAACTGGACGCCGAGCTGATTGCCTGCGACGCCCGCGACACCGCCAGCTGGTGGGACGGCAAGCCGTTCCAGCGCATTCTGCTGGATGCGCCGTGCTCGGCCACCGGCGTGATCCGCCGCCACCCGGACATCAAGCTGACCCGCCAGGCCGAGGACATTCCGGCCCTGGCCACGCTGCAAGGCGAACTGCTCGATGCCCTGTGGCCAACCCTGGAAGTGGGCGGCATGCTGCTGTACGCCACCTGCTCCAGCCTGCCGACCGAAAACACCGAAGTGATCGATGCCTTCCTCGCCCGCACCCCAGGCGCCCGCGAGCTGGACCTGGCCACCGAAGCCGGCCTGCGCCAGCCCCACGGCCGCCAGTTGCTGGCCCAGGAAGGCGGCCACGACGGTTTCTACTATGCCAAGCTGATCAAGATCGCCGCCTCGCGCGGGTAAGCACACAGGGTAGGGAGTAGCGGATGAAGATCATCATCCTCGGTGCAGGGCAGGTGGGCGGTACGCTGGCGGAGCACCTGGCCAGCGAGGCCAACGACATCACCGTGGTCGACACCGATGGCGACCGCCTGCGCGACCTGGGCGACCGCCTGGACATCCGCACCGTGCAGGGCCGCGGCTCGCTGCCCACGGTGCTGCGCCAGGCCGGTGCCGACGACGCCGACATGCTGGTGGCAGTGACCAACAGCGACGAAACCAACATGGTCGCCTGCCAGGTGGCCTACACACTGTTCCACACCCCGACCAAGATCGCCCGGGTGCGCGAGTCGGCCTACCTGACCCGCGAGGAGCTGTTCGACAACGACCATATCCCGGTCGATGTGCTGATCAGCCCCGAGCAGGTGGTGACCAACTACATCAAGCGCCTGATCGAACACCCAGGTTCCCTGCAGGTGATCGACTTCGCCGAGGGCAAGGCCCAGCTGATGGCGGTCAAGGCCTACTACGGCGGCCCGCTGGTGGGCCAGCAACTGCGCCAGATCCGCGCCCACATGCCCAACGTCGACACCCGCGTGGCCGCGATCTTCCGCCGCGACCGGCCGATCACCCCACGCGGCGACACGGTGATCGAGGCCGACGACGAGGTGTTCTTCATTGCCGCCAAGAAAGACATCCGCGCGGTGATGGGCGAGCTGCGGCGCATCGACGAAACCAACAAGCGCGTGGTGATCGCCGGGGGCGGGCAGATTGGCGAACGCTTGGCAGAGGCCATCGAAAGCCGCTACCAGGTGAAGATCATCGAGATGAGCCCGGCGCGTTGCCGGCACCTTTCCGACACCCTGGAAAGCACCGTGGTGCTGCAGGGCAGCGCCTCGGACAAGGACCTGATGCTCGAAGAGAACATCGCTGATGCCGACATCTTCCTGGCCCTGACCAACGACGACGAGGCCAACATCATGTCGTCGCTGCTGGCCAAGCGCCTGGGTGCGCGCAAGGTGATGACCATCATCAACAACCCGGCCTACGTCGACCTGGTGCAGGGCGGCGACATTGACATCGCCATCAGCCCGCAGCTGGCCACCATCGGCACCTTGCTGGCGCACGTGCGCCGTGGCGATATCGTCAGCGTGCACTCACTGCGCCGCGGGGCGGCCGAGGCCATCGAGGCGGTGGCGCATGGCGATGCGAAGTCGAGCAAGGTGGTGGGCAAGGCTGTGGAAAACATCGCCCTGCCGCCAGGCACCACCATCGGCGCGATCATCCGCGACGAGGAAGTGCTGATCGCCCACGATGACACGGTGATCGAGTCGGGTGACCATGTGATTCTGTTCGTTGTGGATAAAAAGCATATTCGGGATGTGGAGAAGCTGTTCCACGTCGGCTTGAGTTTCTTCTAAGGGGAAGAGGGCATGCGCGAATCGCTGGAAAAGATGCTGGCCAAGGGTGTGGATAACCCGTTGCTGCGGTTTGGCCTGGGCAAGGCCTGGCTGGACGAGGGCAATGGCGCAGAGGCTGCGGTGCACCTGGCACGCTGCGTGGAGCAGGACCCGAAGTATTCGGCGGCGTGGAAGCTGCTGGGCAAGGCGTATCAGTTGGTCGGTGACCTGGCGGCGGCGCGCAAGGCCTGGGAGGACGGGATCGTGGCGGCCCAGGCCCATGGCGACAAGCAGGCCGAGAAAGAGATGACCGTGTTCCTCAAGAAGCTCAACAAAACCTCAAGCTAACGCAATCCCTGTGGGTCACATCAATCCCTGTAGGAGCGAGCCTAGCTCGCGATGGGCTGCAAAGCAGCCCCGGCAATGTTGGCTGCGAAGCTGAGAACCTGGGGCCGCTACGCGCCCCATCGCGAGCAACGCTCGCTCCTACAAAGTCCCTGCCAACACAGGCGGTATTGGTCTCAATACCAGCGCGGCTCGCCGGCCGGGCGCTTCTTGAAGCGCTTCATGCTCCACATGTACTGGCTCGGGTACTCGCGCACATAGCGCTCGACCACCTTGCTCATGGCCGCCGCCGATACGTTCACGTCGGTGCTGTACATCTCTTCCGGCGCCGCCTCCAGGAACACCTTGAAGCCCGACCCGTCCGGCAGCCTCAGGGCATGCAGGAACACCCCCACCGCCTTGCCACCCGCCAGCATGTTCGGCACGAACTTGCTGGTCAGCGCCTGGGTGCCGAGAAACGGCACGAACACCCCAGCCGATTCCGCCGGCTCTGGGTCGGCCGGAATGCCCACCTGGCCACCACGGCGCACTTCCTTGATGACGCTCAGGATGCCTTCCTTGGTCGACGGCGCCACACGGTTGCCCATCTGCACCCGCTGCTCGCGCAGCAGGTCATCCACCGCCTTCAACTTCGGCGGGCGGTAGAAGATGATCGGTTTGCACTGGTTGCAATAGAAGTGGTTCAACACCTCCCAGTTACCCAGGTGGCTGGTGATGCCGACCACGCCCTTGCCCGAGGCCAGGGCCTGCTCCAGCACTTCCAGGCCGTGCACTTCCTTGACCAGGTCCAGCGAACGCTGGGGCGGCCAGATCCACGCACAGGCACTTTCGACGAACGATTTGCCGATATCTTTCAGCGCACGGCCCACCAGCTGTTCGCGCTCGGCCGGGTCCATCTCCGGGAAGCACTTGGCCAGGTTGATGCGCACCACATTGCGCGAGCCGTTGGGCACTTTCCACATCAGCCAGCCGATACCGGCGCCAACGCGCTGCACAGCGCCCCAGGGCAGCTTGGCAAACAGGCGCAGCACCCCGACCATCAGGGCGCCCTTGAACTTTTCCACAGGCGAATTCCTTATTTCAGCAAGGCGGGCATTGTAACCCCTCAGCGCTGCAAGGCGGCGTAGCGATCGCAATCGGTGGTGTGGTCCATGACCATGCCGGTGGCCTGCATGAAGGCGTAGCAGATGGTAGGGCCGACGAAGGTGAAGCCGGCCTTGCGCAGCGCCTTGCTCATGGCGGTGGCTTCTTCGGTCACCGCCGGCACCTCGCCGCGGCCCTGGAAGTGGTTGATCTTCGGCTCACCGCCGACGAACGACCACAGCCACTGGGCAGGGTTATCCACAGCCAGCCAGGCCTGCGCATTGCGCCGCGCGGCCTTGAGCTTGAGGCGGTTGCGGATGATGCCGGCGTCCAGCATCAGCTCCTCGATGCGCTCATCGCTCATCTGCGCCAGTTTCACCGGGTCGAAGCCATGCATCACCTCGCGGTAGCGCTCGCGTTTACGCAATACGGTGATCCATGACAGCCCCGCCTGGAACCCTTCGAGCAAAAGCATCTCGAAGAGCAACGCCGGGTCGCGCTGTGGCGTTCCCCATTCCTGGTCGTGGTAGGCCTGGTACAACGGATCGTCGGTACACCAAAAGCAGCGTGGCATAAGGCTCCAATGAGTAGAGGGCGAGGCGAATCAGGTTATACTCCCGCTCTTTACATCCGCATCCCCAGATACAGGTGAATTTCGTGAGCCAGCCTACGCCAGCCGTGCGTACCTTCCAAGACCTGATCCTCGCCCTGCAAAACTACTGGGCAGCTCAAGGTTGTGTGGTGCTTCAGCCCTACGATATGGAAGTAGGCGCCGGCACTTTCCACACCGCTACATTCCTGCGCGCCGTGGGCCCAGAAACCTGGAACGCCGCCTACGTGCAGCCCAGCCGTCGCCCTGCCGACGGGCGGTATGGCGAGAACCCCAACCGCCTGCAGCACTACTACCAGTTCCAGGTGGTACTCAAGCCGAACCCTGCCAACTTCCAGGAGCTGTACCTCGGCTCGCTGAAAGCCATCGGCCTGGACCCGCTGGTACACGACATTCGCTTCGTCGAAGACAACTGGGAATCGCCGACCCTGGGCGCCTGGGGCCTGGGCTGGGAAATCTGGCTCAACGGCATGGAAGTCACCCAGTTCACCTACTTCCAGCAGGTAGGCGGCATCGAGTGCTACCCGGTCACCGGTGAAATCACCTACGGCCTGGAGCGCCTGGCCATGTACATCCAGGGCGTCGACTCGGTGTACGACCTGGTGTGGGCCGACGGCCCGTTCGGCAAGGTGACCTATGGCGACGTGTTCCACCAGAACGAGGTGGAGCAGTCGACCTACAACTTCGAACACGCCAACGTCGAGAAACTGTTCGAACTGTTCGATTTCTACGAAAGCGAAGCCAACCGCCTGATCAAGCTGGAGCTGCCGCTGCCGACCTACGAAATGGTCCTGAAGGCCTCGCACACCTTCAACCTGCTGGACGCCCGCCGCGCCATCTCGGTAACCGAGCGCCAGCGCTACATCCTGCGTGTCCGTACCCTGGCCCGGGACGTGGCGCAAAGCTATCTGCAAGCCCGCGCACGCCTGGGCTTCCCGATGGCTACCCCTGAACTGCGTGACGAAGTGTTGGCGAAGCTGGAGGCTGCACAATGAGTGCTCAAGATTTCCTGGTAGAACTGGGCACCGAAGAGCTGCCACCCAAGGCCCTGGCGAGCCTCGGCGACGCCTTCCTGGCCGGTATCGAGAAAGGCCTGCAGGCCGCTGGCCTGAACTACACCGGCAAGCAGGTGTACGCCGCCCCGCGCCGCCTGGCCGTGCTGATCCGCCAGCTCGACGTGCAGCAGCCAGACCGCAGCATCAACATCGACGGCCCACCCCTGCAGGCGGCTTTCAAGGACGGCGAGCCGACCCAGGCTGCCCTGGGCTTCGCCAAGAAGTGCGGTGTAGAGCTGGCTGAAATCGACCAGAGCGGCCCTAAGCTGCGCTTTTCCCAGCACATTCCGGGCAAGTCCACCGCCAGCCTGCTGCCGACCATCGTCGAAGACTCGCTGAACGACCTGCCGATTCCCAAGCGCATGCGCTGGGCCGCCAGCCGTGAAGAATTCGTGCGCCCAACCCAGTGGCTGGTGATGCTGCTGGGCGACCAGGTGGTCGACTGCACCATCCTGTCGCAGAAGGCTGGCCGTGAATCCCGTGGCCACCGCTTCCACCACCCGGAAAACGTGGTGATCACCACCCCGGCCAACTATGTCGAAGACCTGCGCAAGGCCTACGTGCTGGCCGACTTCGCCGAGCGCCGCGAGCTGATCAGCAAGCGTACCGCAGAGCTGGCCATGCAGCAGGAAGGCACGGCCATCGTGCCACCGGCGCTGCTGGACGAAGTGACCGCCCTGGTCGAGTGGCCAGTGCCGCTGGTGTGCTCGTTCGAGGAGCGTTTCCTGGAAGTGCCGCAGGAAGCCCTGATCACCACCATGCAGGACAACCAGAAGTACTTCTGCCTGCTGGACAGCGAAGGCAAGCTGCTGCCGCGCTTCATCACCGTGGCCAACGTCGAGAGCCGTGACCCCAAGCAGATCGTGCAGGGTAACGAGAAGGTCGTGCGCCCACGCCTGACCGACGCCGAGTTCTTCTTCAAGCAGGACAAGAAGCAGCCGCTGGAAACCTTCAACGAGCGCCTGAAGAACGTGGTGTTCCAGGCCCAGCTGGGCACTGTCTATGACAAGGCCGAGCGCGTTTCCAAACTGGCCGCCTTCATTGCCCCGCTGATTGGCGGCGACGCCCAGCGCGCTGGCCGCGCCGGCCTGCTGTCCAAGTGCGACCTGGCCACCGAGATGGTGGGCGAATTCCCTGAAATGCAGGGCGTTGCCGGTTACTACTACGCACTCAACGACGGCGAGCCGCAAGACGTGGCCCTGGCGCTGAACGAGCAGTATATGCCGCGCGGTGCTGGCGCCGAGCTGCCGCAGACCGTTACCGGTGCTGCCGTGGCCATCGCCGACAAGCTCGACACCCTGGTCGGCATCTTCGGCATCGGCATGCTGCCTACCGGCAGCAAAGACCCGTACGCCCTGCGCCGTGCCGCCCTGGGCGTGCTGCGTATCCTGATCGAGAAGCAACTGGACCTGGACCTGACCGGTGCGGTCGAGTTCGCGGTCAAGCAGTTCGGTGCCAAGGTCAAGGCCGCAGGCCTGGCCGAGCAGGTGCTGGAGTTCATCTTCGACCGCCTGCGTGCACGTTACGAAGACGAAGGCATCGACGTGGCCACCTACCTGTCGGTGCGCGCCCTGAAGCCGGCCTCGGCCCTGGACTTCGACCAGCGCGTACAAGCGGTGCAGGCGTTCCGCAAGCTGCCGGAAGCCGAAGCCCTGGCCGCGGTGAACAAGCGCGTGTCGAACCTGCTGAGCAAGGCCGAAGGCGCCATCGCCGAACAGGTCGAGCCGAAGTATTTCGACAACGCCAACGAGTTCTCCCTGTACTCGGCCATCCAGCAGGCCGACCAGGCCGTGCAACCGATGGCTGCCGCTCGCCAGTACAGCGAATCGCTGGCCCGCCTGGCGGCCCTGCGTGACCCGGTCGACGCCTTCTTCGAGGCGGTGATGGTGAACGCCGAAGACGCCAAGGTCCGTGCCAACCGTTATGCCCTGCTCAGCCGCCTGCGCGGCCTGTTCCTGGGCGTGGCCGACATTTCGCTGCTGGGGTAAGCCTTGAAACTGCTGATTCTCGACCGTGACGGGGTGATCAACTACGACTCCGACGCCTACATCAAGACGCTGGACGAGTGGGTTCCCATTCCGGGCTCGGTCGAAGCGATCGCGCAGTTGAGCAAGGCGGGCTGGACGGTGGCCGTGGCCACCAACCAGTCCGGCATCGCCCGTGGCTACTACTCGCTGGAAACCCTCGAGGCCATGCACGCGCGCCTGCGCGCGTTGGTGGCCGAGCAGGGCGGCGAGGTGGGCCATATCGTGTATTGCCCGCACGGGCCGGATGAAGGCTGCGATTGCCGCAAGCCCAAGCCCGGCATGCTGCGGGCGATTGCCGCGCATTACCAGGTGGCCCTTGAAGGTGTCTGGTTCGTCGGCGACAGCGCAGGTGACCTGGCCGCCGCCCTGGCCGTCGGTGCACAACCCGTGCTGGTGAAAACCGGCAAGGGCGAGCGGACCCTGGAAAAAGGTGTCCCGGAAACTACACTGATTTTCGACGATCTGGCAGCCATCGCCAGAGAAATAATTTAAACATTAATGCGCCCCCGGGCGCATTTTTCCTAGGCGGGCACGCCCCGCAACGGTATTAGCCACTATGTCGATCCTGCAGGCGATCAGAATCTTTCTTTTTTACCTGCTGCTGGGCACCAGTTCGCTGCTGTGGTGCTCGCTGAGCTTCTTCGTCGCGCCTTTCCTGCCGTTCCCCAAGCGCTACAAGTTCATCAACGTCTACTGGTGCCGCTGCGCGGTGTTCCTGACCCGCACCATTCTCGGCATCGACTACAAGGTGACCGGCGCCGAAAACGTGCCGGATGAGCCGTGCGTGATCCTGTCCAACCACCAGAGCACCTGGGAGACGTTCTTCCTGTCGCAGTATTTTTCACCGCTGAGCCAGGTGCTCAAGCGCGAACTGCTGTACGTGCCGTTCTTTGGCTGGGCCATGGCCATGCTGCGGCCTATCGCGATCAACCGCGACAACCCCAAGGAAGCGCTGCGTCAGGTGGCCAGCAAGGGTGACGAACTGCTCAAGCAGAAAACCTGGGTGCTGATCTTCCCGGAGGGCACGCGGGTGCCGTTCGGTACGGTAGGCAAGTTCTCCCGTGGCGGCACGGCGCTGGCCGTGAACGCCGGGTTGCCGGTACTGCCGATTGCCCACAACGCCGGCAAGTTCTGGCCCAAGACGGGCTGGGGCAAGCGTTCGGGCACCATCGAGGTGGTGATCGGCAAGCCGATGTATGCCGAGGGCACCGGGCCACGGGCCATTGCCGAGCTCAACGACCGTGCTGCGGCTTGGAACGAAGCCACGCAGCGGGCCCTGGGGTCGCTGCCGCCGGTGGGTGAAAAACCGCAGGAACAGACCGCCTGAATATCTGTGGATAACTTGTGAGCAGTTTTTTCGGGGAATACTTGAAGTCGACGCTAAGTGCATGAATTAGCTGTTTATTTCTGTGTATGACATTTTTCTTAAAAGCGTGCATAAGTTTTTTCAGGGCATAAGAAAACCGGCTTTTACAGCCGGTTTTTTTGTTTGCAGGGTATCGCGAGCTTTGCTCGCTCCTACAGGGACGTCTATGTCTGCTTAGACCTTGTCGATATCCACATCCTTGGTTTCTTTCAGGCAGAAAATGCCCACCACCAGGCTGATGCCGGTCACCAGCACCGGGTACCACAGCCCATAGAAGATATCCCCGGTGTACACCACCAAGGCGAACGACACGGTTGGCAGGAAACCACCGAACCAACCGTTGCCGATATGGTAGGGCAGCGACATGGAGGTGTAGCGGATGCGGGTTGGGAACAACTCCACCATCACCGCCGCCAACGGCCCGTAGGTCATGGTCGCAATCAGGATCATGGCCACGATCAACACCACCACCATCACCTGGTTGACCTGCGCCGGGTCCGCCTTGGCCGGGTAGCCGGCCTGTTCCACGGCGGCGCGCATGGCCGCTTCGTCGAAGCCATTGATGGTTTTGTCGCCAATGTTCACCACCACACCGCTACCGGCCACGCTCACCGAGCTGTAGGGCAGGCCCTGCTTGACCAGGAAGGTCTTGACCTTGTCGCACGGGCTGTCGAAGCGCGCCTTGCCCACGGGGTCGAACTGGAAGGTACAGCCTTGCGGGTCGGCGGTGACCACGATGGGTGCCTGGCGGCTGGCGGCGTCGATCTGTGGGTTGGCGTAATGGCTCAGGGCCTTGAACATCGGGAAGTACAGCACCGTGGCCAGCAGCAGGCCGAGCATCAGGATCGGCTTGCGGCCGATACGGTCCGACAGCCAGCCGAAGAACACGAAGAACGGCGCGCCGATCACCACGCTGATAATCAGCAGGGTGTTGGCCTGGGCCGGGTCCATTTTCAGCATCTGGGTGAGGAAGAACAGCACGTAGAACTGCGCCGTGTAGAAGGTTACCGCTTGCCCGGCATTGATGCTGAACAGGGCGGTCAGCACCACCTTGAGGTTGGGCCAGGAGGTGAACGACTCACGGATCGGCGACTTGCTGACCTTGCCCTGGGCCTTCATTTTCACGAAGGCCGGCGACTCGTGCATGCTCATGCGAATCCAGGTAGAAATCGCCAGCAGGATGATCGACAGCAGGAACGGCAGGCGCCAGCCCCAGGTTTCGAACTGGTCGCCGCTGATGTAGCGGCTGCCCAGCACCACCAGCAACGACAGCAACGACAGCAGCAGGCCAAGGGTGGCGGTGGACTGGATGAAACCGGTGTGGAAACCGCGCTTGCCGGGCGGCGCATGTTCGGCAACGTAGGTGGCCGCACCGCCGTATTCCCCGCCCAGCGCCAGCCCCTGGAGCATGCGCAGGATCACCAGGATGATCGGTGCAGCGATGCCGATGCTGGCGTAGGTGGGCAGCAGGCCCACGGCGAACGTCGACAGGCCCATCAGCACGATGGTCACCAGGAAGGTGTACTTGCGCCCGATCATGTCGCCCAGGCGGCCAAACACCAAGGCACCGAACGGTCGCACCAGGAAGCCCGCAGCAAAGGCCATGAGGGCGAAGATGAAGGCAGTGGTGTCATTCACCCCGGCGAAGAACTGCTTGCTGATGACTGCAGCCAGGGCGCCATAGAGAAAAAAGTCATACCACTCGAACACCGTCCCGAGGGATGACGCGAAAATGATCTTGCGTTCTTCACGACGGCTGGCGCTGCTGGCCGTCGCACCCTGCTCTTGGATGTAATCCGACATCATTGCTGTCCTCGGCCCGCAGGCCACAGTGATTATTCTTGTTGTTCCACTGTCGGCAGCTTCTGACCGCGAGCCGCCGGTGTTGCACGCTCCCCGGTCAGGGGGTCGGTACTGCGTCTTCGTTGAGGGAGGTCTGGGCCGGGGCTCCTTTGAGGATCAGCTGCGCCGCCTTTTCGGCGATCATCAGGGTGGGGGAACAGGTATTGCCGGAGGTGATCTGCGGCATGATCGAGGCATCGGCCACGCGCAGGCCGGGAATTCCGTGCACGCGCAGCTGGTTATCCACAACGTCCATCGGCGTATTGCCCATGCGGCAGGTGCCCACCGGGTGGAAGATGGTGGTGCCGATCTTGCCGGCTGCGTCGAACAGGTCCTGTTCGGTTTGCAGCGCCGGGCCTGGCAGGTACTCCTGGGGGGCAAAGGCGGCGAGGGCAGGGGCCTGGACAATCCGCCGGGTGAGGCGAATGGCGTCGGCGGCAACGCGCAGGTCTTGAGGGTCGCTCAGGTAGTTGGGGTCGATCAGTGGCGCGCTGTTCATGTCCGCACTGCGGATGTCGATGCGCCCGCGGCTGGCCGGGCGCAGGTTGCACACCGAGGCGGTGAAGGCCGGGAACTGATGCAATGGCTCGCCGAAGCGTTCCAGCGACAGGGGCTGCACGTGGTACTGCAAGTTCGGCGTCGCCTGCTCCGGGCTTGAGCGCACGAAGGCGCCCAACTGGCTCGGCGCCATGGCCAGCGGGCCGCTACGGTCGTAGGCGTAGCGCAGGCCCATGCCCAGCTTGCCCCACAGGCTGTTGGCCATCTGGTTGAGGGTGCGGGTGTTGCGAATCTGGTAGATCAGGCGCAGTTGCAGGTGGTCCTGCAGGTTGCCGCCCACCCCGGGCATGTCGTGACGCACACCGATGCCCAGGCTTTCGAGCAACTTGCGCGGGCCGATGCCGGAGCGCTGCAGGATACCGGGCGAACCCACGGCCCCCGCGCAGAGGATGATTTCGCGGCGTGCACCGAATTCATGCCAGGCGCCTTGCCACCAGGCCTTCACCGCCCGGGCGCGGGTGTTGTTGAGCAGCACCTGGTCGACCTGCACGCCGGTCAGCACGGTGAGGTTCGGGCGGCCCTTGATTGGCCGCAGGAAAGCTTTGGAAGCATTCCAGCGCACGCCGCTGCGCTGGTTGACCTGAAAGTATCCACAGCCCTGGTTGTCGCCGGTGTTGAAGTCGTCGACCTTGCCAATCCCGCTTTGCTCGGCAGCGTCGCGGAAGGCATCGAGGATCGGCCAGCTGTAGCGCTGGCGCTCGACCCGCCATTCACCGGCGCCGCCGTGGTGCGCGCTGGCGCCGGCGAAGTGGTTTTCGCTGGCCTTGAACAGTGGCAGCAAATCATTCCAGGCCCAGCCGTCATTGCCTTGGGCGGCCCATTGGTCGTAGTCGGCGGCCTGGCCGCGCATGTAGATCATGCCGTTGATGGAAGAACAGCCGCCCAGCACCTTGCCCCGTGGATACCCCAGGGCACGGCCGCCAAGGCCAGGTTGCGCTTCGGTCGTGAAGCACCAGTCGGTGCGGGGGTTGCCGATGCAGTAGAGGTAACCGACCGGAATATGAATCCACGGGTAGTTGTCGCGGCCACCGGCCTCTAGCAGCAGGACGCGGCAGGCAGGGTCGGCGGACAAGCGATTGGCCAGCAGGCAACCGGCGGGACCGGCACCCACGACCACGTAGTCGAAGACAGGATCGGCTGATGGCATGTGCAACCTCGCGCCTGATTATTATTCTTGTCCCGGTTCATCTTAGTGCGTAATTTCGTCATGCAAACACGTGATTTCGCGCAGCCGTTGTGCGTTTTAGCACAGCGGGAAGCCTGTACCGGCCTCTTCGCGGGCAAGCCCGCTCCCACGGGCTTGCCCGCGATAGGGCCGGTAAGAACAGCCAAAAGGATCAGCATGTTCGACTGGAACGATCTGCGGTTTTTCCTGGAATTGCAGCGCAGCGGCCGCCTGCTTACGGCAGCCAAGCGCCTTAACACCACCCACAGCACTGTCGCTCGGCATATCGAAAGCATCGAGAAAAGCCTGGGCACTCCACTGTTCGTGCAGCATGCCCAGGGCTATGAACTGACACCTTCGGGCCAGGCCCTGCTCAAGCATGCCGAAGCCATGGAAAACGTCGCCTTGCTGGCCCAGGAAGAAATCACCCAGGCCATCACCCCGCTGGGCAAGATCCGCCTGGGGGTCACCGAAGGCATTGGCATCATGTTCTTCACCCCACGCATGAACGAACTGTTTGCCCGCTACCCAGGCCTTGAGGTGGAGCTGGTGGCCGTGCCGCGCTTTGTCAGCATCCTCAACCGCGAGGCCGAGATCAGCATTCACCTGGAGCGCCCCAATGCCGACCTGCTGATTACCCGCAAGCTCACCGACTACCGCCTGGCGCTGTACGCCAGCCAAAGCTACCTGGACCGCGCAGCGCCGCTGCGCAACCGCGAAGACCTGGCCCGGCATAGCTGGATAGGCTACGTGGACGACCTGCTGTTCAGCCAGGAACTGCTGTTTCTCAACAGCTTCTGCCGGGCGCCCAACGTGGTGTTTCGCAGCACCAGCGTGATCGCCCAGCAGGCCGCCGCCCGCGCCGGCCTGGGTATCGCCGTGCTGCCCAACTACATGGCCCGTCACGACCCTACCCTGGTGCGTGTGCTGCCCAGCGAAACCATCCAGCGCAGCTACTGGATCTGCACCCGTCGTGAACTGCACAAGTCGGTGCGCTTGCGGGTAGTGTGGGACTACCTGCTGGCGCTGTGCGCAGCAGAGCAGGACGCGCTGCTAGCCGAGTAGCGCCTTGCCGGCCAGTAGCACCGCCGCCAGCCAGCCGGCGACGGCGAACAGTTGCTGCAGCCGTGGCCCGGCAATCTTCGCCGCCAATGGCCGGGCCAGCAGCAGCCCGGCAACCGCACCGACGGCGAAGGGCGCGCCGATCCGCCAGTGCATGACCCCGGCCAGGCTGGCGCTGACAACACTGCCGGTGGACACCAGAGCGATGACGGCCAGCGAGGTGGAGACGATGCTTTTCATGCGCAAGTTGGTGTAGCGGTTCAGGGCAGGAATGATGACGAAGCCGCCGCCTACGCCCAGCAGCCCCGACAACAACCCCGACATAACCCCGGTGAACGCCAGCGCCCTGGCGCAGGGGAGGGTCCAGCGCAAGCGGCCCTGCAAGGGGTTCAGCACGCAGGGTTCGATGAAGCGGTGCGCGTCGTTCGCTTCGCCGCGCAATTCCTTGGCCGCCTTGCGCCAGATGCGCAGGCAGGCGTACACCAGCACCCCGGCGAACACCAGCGCCAGCGGCGTATTGGGCAAGCGATGGGCAAGCATCAGGCCGAACGGCGCGGCGGCTATCCCAATCAAGGCAATGAACAGCGCGGCGCGGTAGCGCACCAGCCCTTCGCGCAGCCCCAGCAGCGCGCCCACCGCTGCAGCCATGCCAACGGCAAGCAAGCCGATCGGCGCCGCTTCCACCATCGTCAGGCCAAGGCCGAACACCAACAACGGCACAGCAAGAATGCCGCCGCCGGCGCCGGTCAATGCCAGCACTGCGCCAATGATCGCGCCCAGCCCAGCGCCCAGCAGTTGATGTTCGATCACTGCTCGGCCTCGGTGAACAAAGGCTGTGGCCGCGCCAGCCACTCACGTCCTTTGAGCATGGCCTGCCAGTACAGCGGCGGCAGTACCTTGGCCTTGAGCAGCCAGGCCAGGCGGGTGGGCTTGCAGCCATCGAGCAGCCAGCGCGGAAAACTCGGCGCCAGCTTGCCACCGTAGGTGAACTCGGCAAGCACGATCTTGCCGCGCTCGACGGTCAGCGGGCAGGAACCATAGCCGTCGTACTGGGCCAGGGTTGGCAAGCGGCCTAGGGCGACCAGCACATTATTGGCAACCACCGGCGCCTGCTTGCGCGCCGCTGCAGCGGTTTTGGCGTTGCTGGTGCTGGCGACATCACCCAGGGCATGGATATTGGCGAACCTGCGGTGGCGCAAGGTATGCGGGTCGACATCGACCCAGCCGGCGGCATCGGCCAGGGGGCTGGTGCGAATGAAGTCTGGGGCCACCTGTGGCGGAACGACGTGCAGCATGTCGAAGGCTTCGCTACGGGTCTCACTGCTGCCATCGGCCAGCGTACGCACGAAGGTGGCGCGCCGGTTGGGGCCATCTACCGCGACCAGGCGTTGGCTGTAGTTGAGGTCGACGCCATATTTGTCGATGTAGGCCATCAGTGCCGGCACGTAGTCTGGGATCCCGAACAGCACGGCGCCGGCATTGAAGAAGCTGGCTTTCACATCACCCAGCTGGCCATTACGCAGCCAATGGTCGCAGGACAGGTACAACGCCTTCTGCGGCGCACCGGCGCACTTGATGGGCATGGGCGGTTGGGTGAACAGGGCACGGCCCTGCTTGAGTGCCTGCACCAGTTCCCAGGTGTAGGGCGCCAGGTCGAAACGGTAGTTGGAAGTGACGCCGTTGCGGCCGAGGGTATCACTAAGCCCGTCGATGGCATCCCAGTCGAGCTTGAGCCCAGGGCAGACCACCAATTGTTGGTAACCAAGGGTACGGCCGCCTTCGAGGGTGACCTGCTGCGCCGCAGAATCGAACCCCTGGACCCGTGCCTTGATCCAGCACACGCCTGGTGGAATGACCGATGCCAAGGTGCGGGCGGTGCTTGGCGCTTCGAACACGCCCGCTCCGACCATCGTCCAGCCGGGCTGATAGTAGTGCACATCGCCTGGGTCGATCAGGGCAACGTCCAGCGTTGGGTCGCGGGCGATCAGGCTGGAGGCAGTGGCGATACCGGCGGCACCGGCACCGACGATGACCACCTGGTGGTGGTCGGTATTGGCAGGCATGGCAGTCAATCCTGGAAATTCTGGTTATAGGGCAGGGCGGTCAGAGCGTGTTCAGCGGGATCTTCAGGTAGCTCACGCCGTTCTCTTCAGGTTCGGGGAAATGGCCGCTGCGCATGTTGACCTGCACCGAGGGCAGGATCAGAACGGGCATGTCGAGGGTCTTGTCGCGTGCCTCGCGCATCGCCACGAAGCTGTCCTCATCGACGCCGTGGTGAATGTGGATATTGCTCGCGCGTTGCTCGGCAACCGTGGTCATGAATTGCATCTCACGCCCACCGGGCAGGTAGTCATGGCACATGAACAGCCGGGTCTGGTTGGGGAAGGCCAACAGGCGGCGAATCGAGCGGTACAAGGTACGGGCATCGGCACCGGGGAAATCGCAACGGGCGGTACCGTAGTCCGGCATGAACAGGGTGTCACCGACAAACACTGCGGTTTCGCCGCCATCGGCAATCGTGAAGCTCATGCACGCCGGTGTATGGCCTGGGGTGTGCAAGGCACGGGCGTGCAGGTTGCCGATGCGAAAGCCTTCCTCGTCCTCGAACAGCACGTCGAACTGGCTGCCGTCCCGGGCAAAGCCAGGCTCGGCATTGAACAGCGCGCCAAAGGTTTTCTGCACCTGGGTAATATGCGCGCCGATGGCCGTGTGGCCACCAAGTTGTGCCTTGAGGTACGCCGCTGCCGAGAGGTGGTCGGCGTGCACATGGGTTTCCAGTACCCACTGCACGTTGGCGTTCAGCTCTTTTACGCGCTCGATCAGGCGGTCTGCCGACGTGGTACAGGTTCGCCCGGATTTGGGATCGTAATCCAGCACGCTGTCGATCAACGCGCAGTGCAGGGTTTCACGGTCCAGCACCAGGTAACTGATGGTCGAGGTCGCCTGGTCGTAGAAGGCGTCCACGTGAAGGTTGTTGCCGATGATCATCACGTTCTCCAATTGATCCACCAGAAGTGTTATCAAGATGCATGCCAGGCGGTTTTAATGGCCTGGGCCAATGAAGCCGGGCTGCGGCTGGTCGCCGTCAGTGGCTTTGGCAGCACATGTGGCAGTCGACTGTCAGCCAATGGCAGTGTTTGGCAGTCCTTGTTACCCTGCGCCAGGCCATCTTCATCGGTACCGTCATGCCTGAAGCCCATCCCCTCATCCTAGCCCTGGTTTCCTACCTTGAGCACGATGCCCTGCCAACCATCGTGTTGGACACCGACTACAACATCCTCGCTGCCAACGCTGCCTATCGCCGGCAGTTCGGCCACGACGAGCAGGCCCCTCTGGGAGAAAAGTGCCACCGGGTTTCCCATCACTACGCAGTGCCCTGCGACCAAGCCGGGGAGCACTGCCCAATGCGCAAAGCCTGGGCCAGCAAGGAGCCCGAGCGGGTGCTGCACATTCACCACACACCGCGTGGGCCCGAGCATGTGGATGTGGAGCTGCGGCCGATTCTTGACGAGCAGGGCAGGGTGGTGGCTTTTGTCGAGCGCCTGACCAGCATCGCGCTGGCGTCGGCTCAACCCCAGCAGCAAGGCCTGGTTGGTCGCGCGCCAGCGTTCAAGACGGCATTGGCCAGCCTGCAACGCGCCGCGCCGGCGCAGATTCCTGTGCTGCTCCAGGGAGAGTCGGGCACTGGCAAGGAGCTGTTCGCTCGCGCCATCCACCTGGGCAGCCCGCGGGCGAACGGGCCGTTGGTCGTGGTCGACTGCACCGGCTTGACCGAGTCGCTGTTCGAAAGCGAGTTGTTCGGCTACGAGAAGGGCGCCTTCACCGGTGCCAACCAGCGTAAGGTTGGGCTGGCTGAAGCGGCCCATGGCGGCACGCTGTTCCTCGACGAGATCGGTGAGGTGCCATTGGCAATGCAGGTCAAACTGCTGCGCCTGATCGAGTCCGGCAGCTTCCGCCCGGTGGGCAGCCTGCGCACCGTGCATGCAGATTTCCGGCTGGTGTCGGCCACCCACAAACCGCTGAAACAGATGGTGGCAGAGGGGACGTTCCGTGAAGACCTGTACTACCGCATCAGCGGCTTCCCGATTCGTTTGCCGGCATTGCGTGAACGGGTGGAAGATTTGCCGCTGCTCGCTGAAAGCCTCCTGCAGCGCATGGGCGGCCCGCCGGCAGTCAGTTTGACCGAAGCGGCACTCACCCAGCTTCGCCTGCACACCTTCCCAGGCAACATTCGTGAGTTGCGCAATATCCTGGAGCGGGCACGGCTGTTTGCCGATGACGGGTTGATCCGCCCGGAGCATCTTCCCGACGACGTAGGCCAACCGTTGCCCGCTACAACCAGAGGGCGAGGGCGCAACGACCTCGGTGGCCTCGCCCTGGCTCTGGAGCAGTTTCAGGGCTCGCGCAGCGAGCTGGCCCGCCACCTCGGCCTGAGCGAGCGCACGCTGTACCGCCGCCTCAAAGCGCTCGGCCTGAACTGAAAACCTGTACGTGGAATTGCCCAGGCATCGAAACGCCGCGAAGCAGTGGCCTGTCTTTACCTGACCTTTACCTCTGCCCTTACATTAATCGGGAAAATTCGTGGTCTGATCAGTTAACCGCACCAGGCACCCAGCAGTACCCGCCGGGCGTTAACAAGCAGAGGATCACCCCCATGAAGAAAACCCTGACCGTACTCTGCGCCGCGCTTGTGCTCAGCACACCCTTGGCCAGCTTCGCTCAACCAGGACCGGATCGCTATGACGATGGCCGTGGCCCATCCCATCAAGGATGGCAACCCGAGCGTCATGACCGCCACGACAATGGCCGTTACCCGGCCTACCACAACCCGAACTTCCGCCCGGAAGCGGGCATGCCGATGCCCCATCAGCAATGGCGCCGTGGCTACGTGGTCGAACCCCGCTACCGCGCAGACCGCTATTGGGTGACCGACTGGCGTGCACGGCACCTGTATGCACCGCCACGGGATCACCGTTGGTTGTATGTGAATGGTGACTATGTGCTGGTTGCGATTGCCACGGGCGTGGTGGTGAGTGTGCTTTCGGGCTACTGATCATTCAGCTTCGCGGCTCATCAAGCCGGGGCTGCGCTCGCGCCTACATGGGCACGCTCTTGTAGGAGCGAGCATAGCTCGCGATGGGGCGCGCAGCCGCCCCAAATAATCACGGATTGAAATAGAGGTTCCACGTGAAACATCGGAACACCTAAGATTCAACAAGCAGTCGCCCAACAGCGTGGTGATTGTTTTCATCAAGGAGTGATGACGTGTCAAATGACTACAACACCACAATGCTGCTAGCTGCAGCACTGAGCCTCCTGGCTTCGCTGATGCACGTGGGCGTCATTCTAATGGGGCCATCCTGGTACCGGCTCTTCGGCGCAGGTGAGCGTTTCGTCCGCGCTGCCCAAGCGGGGCAGTGGTACCCCTCATTGATAACAGCTGCCATCGCCCTGGTCCTGGCAGGCTGGGCCAGCTATGCCTTGTCGGCTGCAGGGCTGATAGATCGGCTTCCTTTGCTCCGACCAGTACTGTGCATCATCACGCTGATCTATTTGTTGCGCGGCGTACTGGGCCCGTTTGCCTTGGCTGGCACTGGACGCAGCGGCCGCTTCATCGTGGTCAGCTCGGTGATATGCCTACTGTATGGCATTGTTCATCTGGTAGGGCTGGTTCAGGTGTGGCAACTGCTTGCTCCTGCCAGTTGATTGCAGGACAACAGAGATAAAAAAAGCCCGCTTGCGCGGGCTTTTTGGGGGCCCGGGATCGGGTTGTCGATGGGCACATAAATTGTCATCCCCCACGAAAATGGGGGTTCCACGTGGAACATGGGCGCCATGAATGTCGTGTGCGGTACCGAGTTCGTTTCGTATTGCGGCTTTCTGGCACAATCAAATGTCGTATCAAAACCAACCTCTCTACGCTAGTGGAATACGTACAGACTGAGCAGAAGACTCGTATCCCAAGAACGACAGGAGCATGTTTCGCTGCAAGCTACCATTTAGTCACAGGCCTTCAAGCATTCGGAAACATACGCCCACACCAACGATGGCGAATCAGGTACCCCATCCTAGAGCAGCTTCATGGTAGCTAGGGTATCTGTCATCCGGTACCCCATCATCCTGTAGCCCATTTTGCGCTTTTCCCACATCCGCATTAATGCAACGTTGCCCTCGTCCACAAAATCGATGACTTGTACGTCAGTCTTGGCAGTGTGCGCTCGATGCAACCGACCGGTGTACTGCTGGAGAATTCCTCGCCAGGAAATGGGCATAGCCAGCACGAGAGTATCCAACGCAGGATGGTCAAATCCCTCACCAATCAACTTGCCGGTGGCAAGAAGCACACGAGGTGCTTCCTCAGGTAAGGACTCAAGCTCTGAAAGCCGAGCTAACCGCTGCTTCTTAGGCATTCGCCCATGGAGGCTATAGAGGTTTTCGACATGGCCCTTCAGTGCATGCTCTAGGGCATCTACATGCTCGGTACGCTGTGTCAGCACGAGTACTTTTCTACCCTGGTCATACGCGGAGCGAACGTCCGAAACAATCAGCGCGGTACGCCTCGTATCATCAGCAAGAGTTTTGAAGACGTCCTGTATCCCCGAACCGTCAGATAATGGGATCGGACCTGAGAGCATTCGAGGAATGACTGACAAATCATGGGGAGCGCTTTCTGGTCGAGCGGCAGTATGCCGAATGGGGCCGCACTGCATGAAAATGATTGGCTGCTGCCCGTCTCGGCGGATGGGTGTAGCGGTCAGCCCAAGCACATAGCGCGCGGGGGCGCTCCTCAGCAATGCTTCGAAAGACACCGCCGAGAGGTGATGGCACTCATCGACAATGACCTGGCCGTAATTTTTGATCAGATCGCTGATGTCACCTTTCCGCGAAAGTGACTGCATCACAGCAATGTCGATTTGCCCAGTTGTCTTGGACTTTCCACCGCCAATCGTACCGACGATCTCTTTGCCTACGCCCAAGAATGTTTGTAACCGGGCTTGCCACTGTCGAAGCAGTTCTGTGCGGTGCACCAGCACTAACGTGTTGACTCTACGCCTGGAGATGAGTGCGGCAGCAGTTACTGTTTTGCCAAACGCTGTAGGGGCGCAGAGTATCCCGGTGTCGTATTGCATCAAAGCGTGGATAGCCGCGTCTTGATCTGGCCGTAAAGTACCTAAGAAATCAACGTCGAGGCTAACGCCAGCAAAGCGCTCATCCTGTAACTGCGGGGTGATTTTGTACTCATTTAACAGGTCCAGTACCGCATCCCAGCAACCCCGGGGAATCCCAATATGCTGAGGAAAATTTTGTGCACAACCGATGACCCTGGGTTTGTTCCAGACTGATAGGCGCATGGCCTGTGCCTTGTAAAACTCAGGATTTTGAAAAGCAGCGAGTCGGATTAGCCTGTTAGCCAAGGGTTGGGGCAGCTGCGATTTTTCAAAGTAAATCAGGTTTGCCAGCGTGACCTTAAGGGTAGCTGGCAGAGAGCAGGTCAACGGCTGGGACGTTTGCTCACGTTGTTTCCATGGTTCAGAATCATTCTGCTCGTCGACAAAAGCAACACCCAGTGGATCGCGATTGCCCATAGCTTGATTGACAGCGGGCTGGATACCTTCAGGGCTCATCCGTCGAACGGTGGCGAGGAACCGCCATTGGTCAGGATATGGCTCCAAGGATTCATCGACAAAAACACTGTGATTGTTGGCCCTGGCTCGCTTTTGCAGTGGCAAAGCAATCAGGTTACCGAATCCACCCTTGGGCATGAAATCCTGATTCGGGAAAAGTCTGTCGTACGAACTAAGTGACAGTTGCCTGGTGCGCTCGCAAGCATGGCTTATGATCGCGGCCCCTAGACGGCGGGCATCAATCGCAGGGACTTTGTCTTGGAAGAAAATCCACGCGTGAGCTCCATTTCCAGAACGCGAGACTTCCAGTGCTACGGGGACATCGAGAGAGCGAGCAGCTTGCACAAAGGCCAGTGCATCTTCCCGCCAATCAGCCTCATCGAAATCGACAGCTAGGAAATGACACGTATCATCCGAAAGCAACGGGTAGACGCCGACCACCATGGCTCCGGCTAAGTGACGATAAATGACATCATCGCTCACCGACAGAAGTTGGCGCTGCCCGCAATCACTGCACTTGATGCGTGGTTTCTCGCAGATTCCAGGCCGCCATTCATTGGCGCAGGCAGGTGCATAGCCAGACTTGCCGCCTCTGCTTTCCCAGCGCAACGGGTAAGTATCAATACGGCCTTTGAACAAGCTGCGAAAAAGGGCGAGTTTGCTACCAGTATCAAGGTTGGTTAGCGACTGATTACCCGCCACTGGTACGCATACGGGCTCAGATGGAAGGTGCCACTCAATGCCATGTGCTTCAAGCAAAGCTATCAGTCGAGCATTTTCAGCACGTAATTTCGCCACCAGCGTGGAATCGGTCACCGCCTCGCAGCCTCAGCCATTGATAGATCGCTTTAGTCTCGTTCAGGCTATCAGCAGGGGAAGTGCGGATCAAACAACCACGGCATAGCAGCCGGAGCAGAGTGCAACTCATGCCCAGGTAAGCACCAATCTTCCTTGGCGCTAGAAAGAAGAATACCTAAGGCGCGGCGGCACGGCGCGAGGGAGTAGGGATCAGGGCGCTGACAGTAGAGCTTTGAATTTGTGTAGTTAGCAACCCGCCAATTGCAATCGACCGTACAGGCCGTAGTCTTTATTGTCCGCAGCATGAGCATCGACGAATGTGCAAAAAACAAGCATTGCGCGAGGCGTCAATTGACTCGGGTTTCATGCCTTACCAAAGATCTTAGAAAAGATGGAATGCTTAGCCTCACGCCAGGTTTCGGTCAGATCGCCATTGAGTTCAAGCGCTTCAAAAATTTCCCTAACCTGATCGTTGGTAATCAATTTTGCCGTCAGCATTTTTTTTAGTAACTCATGGCCATGCCAGACCGTAATACCAAAGTCGGTGGCCAACTGATGCATCCCTAGATCATCAGTGACCACAATGGCATTTCTGATTTGACCGAAGGCCAACACGCGACAGTCTGTGGTGGACGGTGGAGAGCGCTTTCGCGTGGTATAGGGAACTGGGTTCATCAAGACCCAGCCGTGCAGCACGCTTTGCGCTGCATCCAGTTGGGCCTTTTCTTCTGCCTTGAGGCGTACCTGCTTCGCACCCCGTTCAGCAGCAACCTCCTCGCCGTCAAACCAGGGGTACTTAAACTTCAGAGCACCATTGCGATGCACTTCCGTCTCTACGTCTTTCAGAATGGTCAGCACATAGTTTTTTTGACCAAACGCGACGCCAAGCATCGGCCTTACACGCTTGGCGAGACGGAGATAGGCATTCGTATCCAGCAGTGCCAGTGTCTGTGCAGAACTCAACTCGCCAGTTCCTCATGGATCCCCACCGCATCCACAAGAGAAATGTCCATAATTTGCTGAACATACGAGGCGCCCGTGCCGTGCTCGCGAATCATGCACTTCAGCGCATGGAAGAACGTCGACTGGAAGACATTTTCTGCGGCAGCCATGTACTGCGCAGGCTTTGGCGGAGCGGGGTCAAACAAGAGCGCACTCACCCATTGAGGAGCTGAACTGTTGCGCACAGCATGAATGGTCTTATCAGCCACTCGTAGCAGCTTGAGTTGATGCTCCCGCGCGTAAGCCTGTATCTGCTGGAACACCGTATTCAACGAAATCTCATGCTGTGCCGCGAATTTTTGCAGGACAGGAATTTCCCCCGCAGCGTCAGACGCTTTCGCCGCTTCGGCATACGCTAGCTCAGCGCAGGCTTCCGGAAACAGCACCACACCTGCTAAGGCATCCGCAAAATCCTCCCCTTCGTCACTGCCAGCCAGTTCTGGGGTATAGACATGCGCCAGCTCATGGGCCATCCAAAATTTGAAGTCTTCCAGCTTAGTGTCCAGATTAACGAACACGAACGTCACGTCTGAAGACGGCAGCAAAATATGCAGCGCATTCTTGTGCTGCTGCTTTTGCCCCCAGAGCACGGGCACAAGCACAGCACCACACGACTTGAACTCGCCAATCAGCGCTGGATAGCCAAGGACGCTGCGCTCACCAATTCCCAGCTTACTGCGCACCTGCAACGCATCGATTTGCAGCCGCGCATAAGACGTAGAAGGCGAAGAAATCTGGGTACGCAAGGTCGGCAGTTTTGGCAGATAATCCACGAGGGGCTTAAGCAGGCCGCCGATACCGATGGCTTTGGCAATGTGCGCATCCGTGGTCTTGGTGCCAGCCCGCTTGCGGAAAGCCACGACGGGCTGATCCTTCGGCGGCTCTACCAACTGAGTGAAAGAAAGGTGCAGGGTTGTCGCCAGCTTGAGCAGCTTGTCAGGACGCGGGAAGTCCTTACCGTTGAACCAGTTGGTCACGGACTGCGCTGAAACCCCCAACTGTTCTGCTAGGTATTTCTGTGTCCAGCCGCGCTCGGCAAGAGCCGTACGGAGCGACTCTACATGAAGGATATTTTGCATAGCTGACCAGTGTAGTGCTCAGCTCAAAAAAATCAAGTTTAATCAAGTTTTAGTATGGTGAATGCGCACCCAAGAGCAGCTTGCTTCAGCATGAAGGTGCCTTTCACCCTGTCGTCCTGACTTGCCATCAGCGCCCAAACTGAACGTCCTTGGTATGGTTTTCTGTCATAGAGCCCCCATGGTTGCGTCTTGAAAAATACCCAGCTCATCGCATGCCTCTCTAAGCTCTCGTTCTTCCTCTAGCCCTAGAAGCTGGTCTGTAAGCGTCTGCCGAACACACCTTCAAAATCCTCAGATTAAGGACGATGGTGTCCACCTAAAAATACGTGGACACCATCGCCGTTAATTCAAGGAACACCATGCGCCAGCACTGCACCACATCGTTCTCGGCACTGAAAGCTGTGGTCTACGACTTCAGCCCCAGCCGTGCGGGCGAACATGCGCGCAACTTCCTGGGCACCTGGAACGGCAAGCTGGTGTGCGATGACTTCGCGGGTTACAAAGCCGACTTCGAACTGAGCATCACCGAAATCGGTTGCATGGCCCATGCGCGGCGCAAGTTTTTCGACCTGCATGCGGCGAATAAAAAATCCGATACCAGGGGCCTGGTATCGGATTTTCTAGAAAACTCGGCTTGGACTCAAATGCTTAAGTGAACAGCATTACGACACAAAGGCCGGGGCTTCCCTACAAAGCGACAGTAACTCGCCCACTTGCGACACTTAATGTGCCCATCAACAGGTATCAGAAATCCAGGTTCGACACCGACAGCGCATTGCTTTCGATGAAGTCGCGGCGTGGTTCCACCGCGTCGCCCATCAGGGTGTTGAAGATCTGGTCGGCGGCAATCGCGTCTTCGATGGTGACCTTGAGCATGCGGCGGACGGTTGGGTCCATGGTGGTTTCCCACAGCTGCTCCGGGTTCATCTCGCCCAGACCTTTGTATCGCTGAATGGTGTGGCGCTTGGTGCTTTCGTTCATCAACCAGTCCAGGGCTTCCTTGAACTCGCTGATCGCCTTGCGACGCTCACCACGCTGCACGTAGGCACCTTCACCCAGCAGGGTGGACAACTTGGCACCCAGCGTGACCACCGAACGGTAGTCGTTGCTGCCGAAGAAGTCGCGGTTGAAGGTGACGTAGCTGGCCAGGCCGTGGGAGGTGACTTCCACTTCCGGCAGCCAAACGTTGCGCTCCTTGTCCTCGCGAAGGGCAGCCTGGTACACCAGGCCCGACTTCTGGCTGTTGCTCAGGCGTGCCTGGAACTTGGCCAACCAGGCTTGCATCGCAGCGTGATCGCCCAGTTGTTCCAGGGTGACTTCCGGCAGGTAGATGAAGTGCTCGGTGATGTCTTCCGGGTACAGGCGGGAAAGGCGCTTGAGGGTTTTCATCACAGCGCGGAATTCATTCACCAGGGTTTCCAGCTGTACGCCGGAAACGGCTGGCGCCGATTCGTCCAGATGCAGGCTGGCGTCTTCGAGGGCCGACTGGGTCATGTATTCTTCCATGGCCTCGTCGTCCTTGATGTACTGCTCCTGCTTGCCTTTCTTCACCTTGTACAGCGGTGGCTGGGCAATGTAGATGTAGCCACGCTCGACCAGCTCCGGCAACTGACGGAAGAAGAAGGTCAGCAGCAGGGTACGGATGTGCGAACCGTCAACGTCAGCATCGGTCATGATGATGATGTTGTGATAACGCAGCTTGTCGATGTTGTACTCTTCGCGGCCAATGCCACAGCCCAGCGCGGTGATCAGCGTGCCCACTTCCTGGGACGAGATCATCTTGTCGAAGCGTGCTTTCTCGACGTTGAGGATCTTGCCCTTGAGCGGCAGGATCGCCTGGGTGCGACGGTTACGGCCTTGCTTGGCCGAACCACCTGCGGAGTCACCCTCCACCAGGTACAGTTCGGAGAGGGCAGGGTCCTTCTCCTGGCAGTCCGCCAACTTGCCCGGCAAACCGGCGATGTCCAGTGCGCCCTTGCGACGGGTCATCTCACGGGCTTTACGTGCCGCTTCACGGGCACGGGCTGCGTCGATCATCTTGCCGACAACGGCCTTGGCTTCGTTCGGGTTTTCCAGCAGGAAGTCGGCGAAGTACTTGTTCATCTCCTGTTCCACGGCGGTTTTCACCTCCGAGGAAACCAACTTGTCCTTGGTCTGCGAGCTGAACTTGGGGTCTGGAACCTTCACCGAAATAATCGCGGTCAGGCCTTCCCGGGCGTCGTCACCGGTAGTGGCGACCTTGTTCTTCTTGGCCAGGCCTTCCTGCTCGATGTAGCTGTTCAGGCTACGGGTGAGCGAGGAACGGAAACCGACCAGGTGAGTACCGCCGTCACGCTGTGGAATGTTGTTGGTGAAGCACAGCAGGTTTTCGTTGAAGCTGTCGTTCCACTGCAGGGCAATCTCGACACCCACGCCATCGTCACGCTGGACGTTGAAGTGGAAGACCTGCGAGTTGACCGGGGTCTTGTTGGTGTTGAGGTATTCAACGAACGCCTTCAAGCCACCTTCGTACTTGAAGAACTCTTCCTTGCCCGAGCGCTCATCCTTCAGCAGGATGCCGACGCCCGAGTTGAGGAACGACAGTTCACGAATCCGCTTGGCCAGAATGTCCCAGCTGAAGTGGATGTTCTTGAAGGTTTCAGCCGACGGCTTGAAGTGGATGTGAGTACCGGTGGTTTCGCTGTCACCCACAATCGCCATCGGCGCTTGTGGAACACCGTGAACGTAGGTCTGCTCCCAGATCTTGCCGCTGCGACGAACCGTCAGTACCAGCTTCTCGGACAGGGCGTTCACTACCGACACACCCACACCGTGCAGGCCGCCGGAAACCTTATAGGAGTTGTCGTCGAACTTACCGCCGGCGTGCAGTACGGTCATGATGACCTCGGCTGCGGAAACGCCTTCTTCTTTATGCACGTCGACCGGAATGCCGCGACCGTTGTCGCGCACACTGATGGATTCGTCCGTGTGGATGATGACGGTGATGTCATCGCAGTGACCGGCGAGGGCTTCGTCGATCGAGTTGTCGACCACCTCGAAGACCATGTGGTGCAGGCCGCTACCATCATCGGTGTCGCCAATGTACATGCCGGGACGCTTGCGCACGGCATCCAAACCTTTCAGCACCTTGATGCTGGAGGAGTCGTACGTTTGATTTTCGCTCATGCCTTCACTCCCGATGGTCGTGGGTCTGGGTGATACGGCCCTGTTCCACGTGGAACAAGACAACTGGCGTTTCCGTCTGCCAGCCTTCCCTCAGTAATTCGTGATCTACACAGGTGATGAACACCTGGCAGCGTAATTCTTCAAGCAAGCGGCACAGCGCGCGGCGATGCTGGTCGTCCAGCTCGGACGGCAAGTCGTCTACGAGATAAATACAGTGGCCGCGGCGAGCCTGGCTGACGAGGTGGCCCTGGGCAATGCGCAGTGCACACACCACCAGCTTTTGCTGACCACGCGACAGGATGTCGGCTGCGTTGTTGGCAGCCAGACGAAGACGCAGATCAGCACGCTGCGGACCGGCCTGGGTATGGCCCATCTGCTGATCGCGAAGGAGAGAGGAGGCGAGCACTTCTTGCAGTTCCCGGTCCTTGTCCCAGCCTCGGTAGTAGCTCAGGGTCAACCCGTCCAGCTCGACCAGTTCGCTCAGGGTTCGCTCGAAGACGGGCTTCAAGGCCTTGATGTAATTGCGACGGTATTCATCTATCTCCGCACTGGCCAGGCATAACTCCCGGTCCCAGGCGGCTTGCGAAGCTGGGTCAAGTGTACCATGCCGCAACCACGAGTTCCGCTGCCGCAGCGCCTTCTGCAGGCGCTGCCAAGCAGGCAGGAACCGGGGTTCCACGTGGAACACCCCCCAATCGAGAAACTGCCGTCGAATCTTCGGCGCACCCTCCAACAGGCGGAAGCTGTCCGGGTTGATTAATTGCAACGGCAACAATTCAGCCAGTTGAGCAGCGCTCTTGGCGTTCTGCCCGTCGATTCGAATAGTGAATTCGCCCGCCCGCTCCCTGGATACACCCAGGTTGCTGGTGCCGCCTTCGGCCAGCTGCACTTCGCCAAACACGGTGCACGCCGCTTGCTCGTACTGGATGACCGGGTTCAGTCGCGTACTGCGGAACGACCGGGCCAGGCCGAGCAGGTGCACGGCTTCCAGCACGCTGGTCTTGCCGCTGCCGTTGGCGCCGTAAAGGATATTGATGCGGGGGGACGGTGTGAGGGTCACCGGGTGCAGGTTGCGCACCGCGGTGACCATGATACGTCGAAGGGACATTTCGCCTGCTACGGGTTACAGGCGCATCGGCATGACAACGTAGGAAGAATCGTCATTGCCAGCTTCCTGCAGCAAAGCACTGCTGTTGGAATCAGACAGAATCAGACGAACTTGCTCGGTAGTCATCACGCCCAGCACGTCCAGCAGGTAGCTGACGTTGAAGCCGATCTCCAGCGAGCTACCGTCGTAGTCCACGCTGATTTCTTCTTCCGCTTCTTCCTGCTCGGGGTTGTTGGCCTGAATTTTCAGTTGGCCAGCGGCCAGCTGCAGGCGAATGCCGCGGTACTTCTCGTTGGACAGGATCGCGGTACGGCTGAAGGCTTCGCGCAGCGCCTGGCGGTCACCGACCACCAGCTTGTCGCCGCCTTTTGGCAGCACGCGCTCGTAGTCCGGGAACTTGCCGTCGACCAGCTTGGAGGTGAAGGTGAACTCACCGGTGGTCGCACGAATATGGTGCTGGCCCAGAACGATGCTGACCATGCCTTCAGGGTCGGTGAGCAGGCGCGCCAGCTCAAGGATACCTTTACGTGGCACGATCACCTGGTGGCGGTCGTCTTGCTCGATGGCGGCCGTCATGGAGCACAGCGCCAGGCGATGACCGTCGGTGGACACGGCGCGCAGGGTGTTGCGCGACACTTCCAGCAGCATGCCGTTGAGGTAGTAGCGCACGTCCTGCTGGGCCATGGCGAAGCTGGTGCGCTCGATCAGGCGGCGCAGCTTGCTCTGCTCCAGGTTGCAGGTCAGCGAGCCTGGGCCTTCCTCCACGGTGGGGAAATCGTTGGCCGGCAGGGTCGACAGGGTGAAGCGGCTACGGCCAGCCTTGACCAGCAGTTTCTGCTCGTCGACCTTGATGTCGATCAGGGCGTCGTTCGGCAGGCTTTTGCAGATGTCCATCAGCTTGCGCGCGGGCACGGTGATCTCGCCCGGCTCGGCGGATTCTTCCAGTTGCACGCGGCCAACCAGTTCGACTTCCAGGTCGGTGCCGGTCAACGACAGCTGCTGGCCTTGCACGACCAGCAGGACGTTGGACAGCACCGGCAAGGTCTGACGGCGCTCGACGACACCGGCGACCAGTTGCAGAGGTTTCAACAGGGCTTCGCGTTGAATGGTGAAATGCATGGTCTAGTCCCTTGCCTTCAATGAGCTGCGCTAACGACCATCACGTCGTCAGCGTCCGCAGCAGGTTCTTGTAGTCCTCGCGGATATCCGCGTCGGATTCCTTCAATTCGTTGATCTTGCGGCAGGCGTGCAGCACGGTGGTGTGGTCGCGGCCGCCAAACATGTCGCCGATCTCCGGCAAGCTGTGGTTGGTCAGCTCTTTCGACAACGCCATGGCCACCTGGCGCGGGCGCGCCACCGAGCGCGAACGGCGCTTGGACAACAGATCGGCGATCTTGATCTTGTAGTATTCGGCCACGGTGCGCTGGATGTTATCCACACTTACCAGCTTGTCCTGAAGCGCCAGCAGGTCCTTGAGCGATTCGCGAATCAGCTCGATGGTGATGTCCCGGCCCATGAAGTGCGAGTGCGCGATCACCCGCTTCAGCGCGCCCTCCAACTCACGAACGTTGGAACGAATACGCTGGGCAATGAAGAACGCCGCATCGTGCGGCAGCTCGACCTTGGCCTGGTCGGCCTTCTTCATCAGGATCGCCACGCGGGTTTCCAGCTCCGGAGGCTCCACGGCCACCGTCAGGCCCCAGCCAAAGCGCGACTTCAGGCGCTCTTCCAGGCCTTCGATTTCCTTCGGGTAGCGGTCGCTGGTGAGAATCACCTGCTGGCCGCCCTCAAGCAGGGCATTGAAGGTGTGGAAAAACTCTTCCTGGGAGCGCTCCTTGCGGGCGAAGAACTGAATGTCGTCGATCAGCAACGCATCGACCGAGCGGTAGAAGCGCTTGAATTCGTTGATGGCATTGAGCTGCAGCGCCTTGACCATGTCCGCGACGAAGCGCTCGGAATGCAGGTAGACCACCTTGGCATTCGGGTTCTTCTTCAGCAGGTGGTTACCCACAGCATGCATCAAGTGAGTTTTCCCCAGGCCCACGCCGCCATAAAGGAACAGCGGGTTGTAACCGTGCTTGGGGTTGTCGGCAACTTGCCAGGCCGCAGCACGTGCCAACTGGTTCGACTTACCTTCGACAAAGGTTTCGAAGGTGAAGGTGCGGTTCAGGTAGCTGGTGTGCTTGAGCGCACCCTCGACCTGCACCGTGCGCTGCTCGGTGCGGTTGCTGGTAGTCGGTGCCGAGGCGCCATCACCCATGCCGTCGAAGCTGTCGCGCGAAGCCGACTCGCCGATGTCATTGACCTGGGCAGGAGCGGCCACTGGCGCCAGCACAGGTTCGGCGATGGTCGCCACCACGGGCGCGGCAGCCTGCTGGTTCTGGCTTTGCGCAATCGACGCGGCCACTGCGGCACTGACCGGTGCATTGGGTGCGGCACGTGGGGCAGAGCTGCGACGGCTGCCTATTAATAAGGAAAGGGCAGGTGCAATGCCGCTGCCGTTTTCACCCAACAGTTCGAGCAGACGGCCGAGGTACTTTTCATTCACCCAATCGAGCACAAAACGGTTAGGCGCATAGACGCGCAACTCGTCGCCTTCGGCTTCGACCTGTAGCGGACGGATCCAGGTGTTGAATTGCTGGGCAGGCAGTTCATCGCGCAGAAGCTCCACGCACTGCTGCCAAAGTTCCACTGACACGGATATCCCCTGAGTTGAAAGCCGGATGAGGCAAAAACAAACCGCCATTGTACCGGTCGAGCGATCAGTTATCCACATGTGGAAACATTCTGAGCCATGACAAAACAGCCATTTAGCGACCAAAACGTCTCACAACCACTGTGAATAAGCTCTGTGGATAACCGGGCATGAGGGCTATGCACAACCATGAGGTCAGCCCTGTTGATAACTACCCTGTGGATAACGGTCCTTTCTATCCACAGGCTTTCCGCACGTCCGGCACAAGCACCGCACCTGTTACCGACAAGGTTGTGAATCTCTGTACATCACGAATTTTAAGGCCTGTAGAAGGTTATCCACAGAAGGTTATCCACCTAAGATTTATAAGTTCTTCAGAAAAGCTTTTTATATGTCTCTTCTTTTTTTTCATTTTGTCGTCCGTTTGCCTGTGCGATCAACCCAGCCTGCCTAGCCGACTCCGGCATGACCTTCTATAAGGAATGACTGGTTGGAAATTGACCTATGGGCTTGCTTTCTCTAGAATCGCCGATCTCTTAAAAAGGGGGCCACTCCGGCCCGTTGTCGACCAACCCAGGTAACACGCCATGAAACGTACTTTCCAACCAAGCACCATCAAGCGCGCTCGCACCCACGGCTTCCGTGCCCGTATGGCTACCAAGAACGGCCGCGCTGTTCTGTCGCGTCGTCGTGCCAAAGGCCGTAAGCGTCTGGCCATTTGATTTTTCGGCACAGGTGGTGAGTCAGGACTTCAGTCGGGAAAAGCGACTGCTTATACCCCGGCACTTCAAAGCGGTCTTCGACTCCCCAACCGGCAAGGTTCCAGGGAAAAACCTGCTGATCCTTGCTCGCGAGAACGGCCTGGATCACCCGCGCCTCGGCCTGGTGATCGGCAAGAAGAGCGTCAAGCTCGCCGTTCAACGCAATCGCCTCAAGCGCTTGATGCGCGATTCCTTCCGTCTCAACCAGCAAATGCTGGCCGGGCTGGACATAGTGATCGTCGCGCGCAAGGGATTGGGTGAGATAGAAAACCCGGAATTGCACCAACACTTTGGCAAGCTCTGGAAACGCCTGGCGCGCAGTCGGCCAGCTCCAGCGGCAAACGCCGATTCCGCAGGGGTACACAGTCAAGATGCGTAAACTGGCACTCGTTCCGATCCAGTTTTACCGTTACGCCATCAGTCCCCTGATGGCCAATCACTGTCGTTTCTACCCCAGTTGCTCCTGTTACGCACTCGAAGCCATAGAAAACCATGGCCTCTTGCGTGGTGGGTGGCTAGCCGTTCGTCGCCTGGGGCGTTGTCATCCGTGGAACGACGGCGGTTTCGATCCCGTTCCCCCCGCGCCTTCCTCCCGAACTTCTTCGATAGCCGAGTAATCATGGATATTAAACGCACGATCCTGATCGTCGCCCTGGCAATCGTGTCCTACGTCATGGTCCTCAAGTGGAACCAGGACTACGGCCAGGCTGCCCTGCCGACTCAGAATACTGCTGCCAGCACTGTTGCCCCGGCCTTGCCGGATGGCGTGCCGGCCGGTACCGCCGGCGCCAGCGCCGATGTACCGAGCGCCAACGCCGAATCCAGCCCAGCGGAACTTGCGCCGGTGGCGGTCAGCAAGGACCTGATCCGGGTCAAGACCGATGTCCTGGAACTGGCTATCGATCCGGTCGGTGGTGACATCGTCCAGCTGACCCTGCCGAAGTACCCACGCCGCCAGGACCACCCGGAGATTCCGTTCCAGCTGTTCGATAACGGCGGCGAGCGTGTCTACCTGGCACAAAGTGGCCTGACCGGTGCCAACGGCCCGGATGCCCGTTCGTCGGGTCGCCCGCTGTATGCAGCCGAGCAGAAGAGCTACCAGCTGGCCGACGGCCAGGAACAACTGGTGGTCGACCTCAAGTTCAGCGACAACGGCGTCAACTACATCAAGCGCTTCAGCTTCAAGCGCGGTGAGTACGACCTGGGTGTCAGCTACCTGATCGACAACCAGAGTGGCCAGGCCTGGAACGGCAACCTGTTTGCCCAGCTCAAGCGTGACGCCAGCTCCGATCCGTCTTCGAGCACCGCCACCGGCACCGCGACCTACCTGGGCGCCGCCATGTGGACTGCTTCCGAGCCTTACAAAAAGGTCTCGATGAAGGACATCGACAAGGGTAGTTTGAAAGAAAATGTGTCCGGCGGCTGGGTCGCCTGGCTGCAGCACTACTTCGTTACCGCCTGGATTCCGGCCAAATCGGACAACAACGTTGTCCAAACCCGCAAGGACGGCCAGGGCAACTACATCATCGGCTACACCGGCCCGGCCCTCAGCGTGCCAGCGGGCGGCAAGGCCGAAACCAGCGCCATGCTGTATGCCGGCCCGAAAATCCAGTCCAAGCTCAAGGAGTTGTCCCCAGGCCTGGAACTGACCGTCGACTACGGCTTCCTGTGGTTCATCGCCCAGCCAATCTTCTGGCTGCTGCAACATATCCACAGCCTGCTGGGTAACTGGGGCTGGTCGATCATCGTGCTGACCATGCTCATCAAGGGCCTGTTCTTCCCGCTGTCGGCTGCCAGCTACCGCTCGATGGCGCGCATGCGTGCCGTGGCGCCAAAGCTCGCTGCACTGAAGGAACGCTTCGGTGACGATCGCCAGAAGATGTCCCAGGCGATGATGGAGCTGTACAAGAAAGAGAAGATCAACCCGCTGGGCGGCTGCCTGCCGATCCTGGTGCAGATGCCAGTGTTCCTGTCGCTGTACTGGGTACTGCTGGAAAGCGTCGAGATGCGTCAGGCTCCGTGGATGCTGTGGATCACCGACCTGTCGATCAAGGATCCGTTCTTCATCCTGCCGATCATCATGGGCGCCACCATGTTCATCCAGCAGCGCCTGAACCCGACGCCGCCGGATCCGATGCAGGCCAAGGTGATGAAAATGATGCCAATCATCTTCACCTTCTTCTTCCTGTGGTTCCCAGCTGGCCTGGTGCTGTACTGGGTTGTGAACAACTGCCTGTCGATCACCCAGCAGTGGTACATCACCCGCCGTATCGAAGCAGCGACCAAAAAAGCTGCTGCTTGACGGGCTACTGCGCTAGCCTGTGAATAAAAACGCCCCCTCGGGGGCGTTTTTGCTATCTGTCGTTTTTGTGTAGAGGCTTTCGAGCATGAACACTGTGCGTGAAACCATCGCCGCCATCGCCACCGCCCAGGGCCGCGGAGGCGTGGGCATTGTCAGGCTCTCCGGGCCGCTGGCCAGCCAGGCCGGCCAGTTGATCACTGGCCGCAGCCTGACGCCGCGCCACGCCCACTACGGGCCGTTTCGCGACGAGCAGGGGCTGGTGCTGGATGAGGGCATCGCGCTGTTCTTCCCCGGCCCCAACTCGTTCACCGGCGAGGATGTGCTTGAACTGCAGGGCCATGGCGGCCCGGTGGTGCTCGACATGCTGCTGCAGCGCTGTGTACAAGTAGGTTGCCGCCTGGCGCGCCCGGGGGAGTTCAGCGAGCGTGCGTTTCTCAACGACAAGCTCGACCTGGCCCAGGCCGAAGCCATCGCCGACCTGATCGAGGCCAGCTCCAGCCAGGCTGCGCGCAACGCCCTGCGCTCGCTGCAGGGGGAGTTCTCGAAACGTGTGCACAGCCTTACCGAGGCGCTGATCGCCCTGCGCATCTACGTCGAGGCGGCCATCGACTTCCCGGAAGAGGAGATCGATTTCCTCGCCGATGGCCATGTGTTGTCGATGCTCGATGCCGTGCGTGCCGAGTTATCCACCGTGCAGCGTGAAGCCGGGCAGGGGGCCTTGCTGCGCGATGGCATGACCGTGGTCATCGCCGGGCGGCCGAATGCGGGCAAGTCGAGCCTGCTGAACCAGCTGGCCGGGCGCGAAGCGGCCATCGTGACCGACATTGCCGGCACCACCCGGGACATCCTGCGTGAACATATCCACATCGACGGTATGCCGCTGCATGTGGTTGATACTGCCGGTTTGCGTGATACCGATGACCATGTGGAAAAGATCGGTGTGGAGCGCGCGTTGAAGGCCATTGGCGAGGCTGACCGGGTGTTGCTGGTGGTGGACTCCACCGCGCCTGAAGCGAGCGACCCGTTCGCCCTGTGGCCGGAGTTCCTCGCGCAACGGCCAGACCCGGCCAAGGTTACGCTGATTCGCAACAAGGCCGACCTCAGTGGTGAGCGAGTAGGGCTGGAGCTGTGCGAGGACGGCCATGTGACCATTACCCTGAGTGCCAAGGGCGATGACCAGGGGCTGCAACTGCTGCGCGATCACCTGAAGGCCTGCATGGGTTATGAACAAACCGCCGAGAGTGGCTTCAGCGCGCGCAGGCGCCACCTGGATGCGCTACGCCAGGCCAGTTCGCACCTGGAGCATGGCCGTGCGCAGTTGACCCTGGCGGGCGCGGGTGAGCTGTTGGCAGAGGATCTGCGCCAGGCGCAGCAGGCGTTGGGCGAGATTACCGGCGCGTTCAGTTCCGATGATTTGCTTGGGCGGATCTTCTCGAGCTTCTGCATCGGCAAGTAATCCACAGCAAGCTCAAAAGCCGCTCCTTCGGGGGCGGTTTTTTTTGCCTGGGGAAAAGCAGCGCTGAGGGTGGCGCATCGCGAGCTCTGCTCGCTCCTACGGGATTTCCACAGAGGCAACCCGAAATCCCTACCCAGGAGCCCTGTGGAAAACCCAACTTCAGCCCCGTTGATAAGCAGGCTTTTTTTCTGAGGACAATTCCGCCTGTGGGTAAATGGCCATTTAATCCACAGGCTCAAAGACGTTATCCATACCCCTCATGGTGGGTAAGCCACAGGGTTCAATTTCGCTATACATCAGGTGATAAAAGGCCTGTAGAACGTTATCCACAGATAAGCCTGTGCATAAGAATAAACATAAAAACAAAGCTTTTTTAAATTTTTCCTCTTTGATTTCTGTTGTCTGCCATTCATCCACAGACTGGTCAAAATTTGCGCAGACGGTTTCTTTAAGGGGGGTGAAGTCCCTATACTTGTCCGCTTACCTTCTCTATTCGCAAAAACAGGCACGAGGTGCGTGGTGGATTTCCCTTCCCGTTTTGAAGTGATCGTCATCGGCGGCGGCCATGCCGGTACCGAGGCTGCGCTTGCGTCAGCACGCATGGGTGTGAAAACCCTGCTGTTGACCCATAACGTGGAAACCCTCGGTCACATGAGCTGCAACCCGGCCATCGGTGGCATCGGCAAGAGCCATCTGGTCAAAGAGATCGATGCGCTCGGCGGCGCCATGGCGCTGGCCACCGACAAGAGCGGCATCCAGTTCCGCGTCCTGAACAACCGCAAGGGCCCGGCAGTACGCGCCACCCGTGCACAGGCCGACCGTGCCATCTACAAGGCAGTGGTACGCGAGATCCTGGAAAACCAGCCGAACCTGTGGATATTCCAGCAGTCCTGCGACGACCTGATCGTCGAACAGGACCAGGTCAAGGGCGTGGTTACCCAAATGGGCCTGCGCTTCTTCGCCGAATCCGTGGTGCTGACCACCGGCACCTTCCTCGGTGGCCTGATTCACATTGGCTTGCAGAACCATTCCGGTGGCCGCGCCGGTGATCCACCCTCGATCGCCCTGGCGCACCGCATGCGGGAACTGCCGCTGCGCGTCGGCCGCCTGAAAACCGGTACGCCGCCGCGGATCGACGGGCGTTCGGTGGACTTCTCGGTGATGACCGAGCAACCGGGCGATACGCCAATCCCGGTGATGTCGTTCATGGGCAACGCGCAGATGCACCCACGCCAGGTGAGCTGCTGGATTACCCACACCAACGCGCGCACCCACGACATCATTGCCTCGAACCTCGACCGTTCGCCGATGTACTCCGGTGTGATCGAAGGCGTGGGCCCGCGCTACTGCCCGTCGATCGAAGACAAGATCCACCGCTTCGCCGACAAGGAAAGCCACCAGGTGTTCATCGAGCCGGAAGGCCTGACCACCCATGAGCTTTACCCCAACGGCATTTCCACCTCGCTGCCATTCGACGTGCAGCTGGAACTGGTGCGTTCGATCCGCGGCATGGAAAACGCCCACATCGTGCGCCCGGGTTACGCCATCGAGTACGACTACTTCGACCCGCGCGACCTCAAGTACAGCCTGGAAACCAAAGTGATCGGCGGCCTGTTCTTCGCCGGCCAGATCAACGGCACCACCGGCTACGAAGAAGCCGGCGCCCAGGGCCTGCTGGCCGGGACCAACGCCGCGCTGCGCGCCCAGGGCCGCGAAAGCTGGTGCCCGCGCCGCGACGAGGCGTACATCGGCGTACTGGTCGACGACCTCATCACCCTGGGAACCCAGGAGCCGTACCGCATGTTCACCTCGCGCGCCGAATACCGGCTGATCCTGCGCGAAGACAACGCCGACCTGCGCCTGACCGAGAAGGGCCGCGAGCTCGGGCTGATCGACGATGAACGCTGGGCCGCCTTCTGCGCCAAGCGCGACGGCATCGAGCGCGAAGAACAGCGCCTGAAGTCGACCTGGGTTCGCCCGAACACCGAACAAGGCCAGGCCATTGTGGATAAGTTCGGCACGCCGCTCAGCCACGAGTACAGCCTGCTCAACCTGCTGGCCCGCCCGGAAATCGACTACGCCGGCTTGATCGAGGCCACCGGTGGTGAAGCGATCGACCCACAGGTTGCCGAGCAGGTCGAGATCAAGACCAAATACGCCGGCTACATCGACCGCCAGCAGGACGAAATCGCGCGGCTGCGCGCCAGCGAGGACACCCGCCTGCCTGTGGATATCGACTACACGACGATTTCCGGGCTGTCGAAGGAGATCCAGGGCAAGCTCGGCCAGACCCGTCCGCAAACCCTGGGCCAGGCTTCGCGCATTCCCGGCGTCACCCCGGCGGCGATTTCCCTGTTGCTGATTCATCTAAAAAAACGCGGCGCAGGCCGCGAATTGGAGCAAAGCGCTTGAGTTCCCTGGTCACCCCGCAACACGCCGAAGAGTTGTCCACAGGTGCGCGCCAGCTCGGTGTCGAGCTGAGCGCCGAGCAGCACGAGAAGCTGCTGGGTTACCTGGCCCTGTTGATCAAATGGAACAAAGCCTACAACCTGACTGCCGTGCGCGACCCTGACGAGATGGTTTCCCGTCACTTGCTCGACAGCCTCAGCGTCATGGCGTTTATCCACAGCGACCGCGACTATTGGCTGGATGTTGGCAGCGGCGGTGGCATGCCTGGCATTCCATTGGCTATCCTGCATCCGCACAAGCAGGTGACGGTGCTGGACGCCAATGGCAAGAAAACCCGTTTCCTGACCCAGGTGAAAATGGAGCTCAAGCTGGACAACCTCACGGTTATCCACAGCCGGGTCGAAGCCTTCCAGCCCGCGCAACCGTTCAGCGGAATCATCTCTCGCGCCTTCAGCAGCATGGAGAACTTCACCAACTGGACCCGCCACCTTGGCGACACCGGGACGCAATGGCTTGCAATGAAGGGGCTGCATCCTGCCGATGAACTGGTAGCATTGCCCGCAGACTTCACAGTGGAAAGCGAGCAGGCCCTGACCGTTCCAGGTTGCCAGGGCCAGCGCCATCTGCTGATACTGCGCCGCAAGGCTTGATTGGGAACACACGCAACAATGGCTAAGGTATTCGCAATCGCGAACCAGAAAGGTGGTGTCGGCAAGACCACCACCTGTATCAACCTCGCAGCATCGCTGGCCGCGACCAAGCGTCGTGTGCTGCTGATCGACCTCGATCCGCAGGGCAACGCCACCATGGGCAGCGGTGTGGACAAACACGAACTCGAGCATTCGGTCTACGACCTGCTGATCGGGGAATGCGACCTTGCCCAGGCCATGCACTACTCCGAGCACGGTGGCTTCCAGCTGCTGCCGGCCAACCGCGACCTGACCGCCGCGGAAGTGGTGCTGCTGGAAATGCAGGTCAAGGAGAGCCGCCTGCGCAATGCGCTGGCGCCAATCCGCGAGAACTACGACTACATCCTCATCGACTGCCCACCGTCGCTGTCGATGCTGACGCTCAACGCGCTGGTCGCCTCCGATGGCGTAATCATTCCGATGCAGTGCGAGTACTACGCACTGGAAGGCCTGAGCGACCTTGTGGATAACATCAAGCGCATCGCTGCCCGGCTGAACCCGGAACTGAAGATCGAAGGCCTGCTGCGGACCATGTACGACCCGCGCCTGAGCCTGAACAACGATGTTTCGGCGCAGCTCAAGGAGCACTTCGGCGAGCAGCTGTACGACACGGTCATTCCGCGCAACATCCGCCTGGCCGAGGCACCGAGTTTCGGCATGCCGGCGCTGGCCTACGACAAGCAATCGCGTGGCGCACTGGCCTACCTGGCCCTGGCCGGGGAACTGGTACGCCGCCAACGCCGTCAATCACGCACTGCACAAACAACTTAAGGAATCCGCATGGCCGTTAAGAAACGGGGTCTCGGACGTGGGTTGGATGCACTGCTCAGTGGTCCTTCCGTCAGCGCGCTCGAAGAGCAGGCTGTGACGATCGACCAGAAAGAACTGCAACACCTGCCCGTCGAACTGATCCAGCGCGGCAAGTACCAGCCGCGCCGCGACATGGACCCCGAGGCACTGGAAGAACTGGCGCACTCGATTCGCACCCATGGGGTGATGCAGCCGATCGTGGTGCGCCCGATCGAAGGCAACCGCTTCGAGATCATTGCCGGTGAACGTCGCTGGCGCGCCACCCAGCAGGCCGGCCTCGACACCATCCCGGCGATGGTGCGTGAAGTGCCGGACGAAGCCGCCATTGCCATGGCGCTGATCGAGAACATCCAGCGCGAAGACCTCAACCCGCTGGAAGAAGCCCTGGCCCTGCAGCGCCTGCAACAGGAATTCGAGCTGACCCAGCAGCAGGTGGCCGATGCCGTGGGCAAGTCGCGGGTGACCGTGGCCAACCTGCTGCGCCTGATTTCCCTGCCCGAGGCGATCAAGACCATGCTCGCCCACGGCGACCTGGAGATGGGCCACGCCCGTGCCTTGCTCGGCCTTGAGGAAGATCGCCAGGAAGAAGGGGCGCGTCATGTTGTCGCACGTGGCCTGACCGTGCGCCAAACCGAGGCACTGGTGCGGCAATGGCTCAGCGGCAAACCTGAGCCGGTCGAACCGAGCAAACCTGATCCGGACATCGCACGCCTTGAACAACGGCTTGCAGAGCGCCTGGGCTCTGCCGTGCAGATCCGCCACGGCAACAAGGGCAAGGGCCAGTTGGTTATTCGTTACAACTCCCTTGACGAGTTGCAAGGCGTGCTTGCTCACATCCGCTGAAACAATTCCCGTTGTAGCGCGCAGTCGGAAATCACTACCGAAGAGTTGAATAGGGGTTAATCCACCCCTATACTCTGCGCGCATTTTGTCGGCACAAATTATGCCAAGTCATTACTGACTTGTTGGTCGACTTCCGAGGAGCAGTTGTGATGGAAATCCGCACGCCAAACCGCCTGCCTTTCCATCGCTGGGCGGTTTTTCCGGTACTGCTGGCTCAATTCGTCGTACTGCTGCTGGCAACCTTGGTGTTGTGGCAGTGGAAAGGGGCGGTCAGTGGATATTCAGGCCTTTGCGGAGGTTTGATTGCCTGGCTGCCCAATGTGTATTTCGCCTGGAAGGCTTTTCGCTTCAGCGGGGCTCGGGCGGCACAAGCCATCGTCAAGTCGTTTTACGCTGGCGAGGCAGGCAAGATGATTTTGACGGCAGTGCTTTTTGCACTGACCTTCGCAGGAGTGAAGCCACTGGCGCCGTTGGCAGTATTCGGCGTCTTCGTGTTGACCCTTTGGGTCAGCTGGTTCGCGCCCCTGCTGATGAATAAAAGACTTTCGAGACCTTAGGGCGTTTGAGGCAACCATGGCAGAAGAAACCGCTTCGGGTTATATCCAGCACCACTTGCAGAACCTGACCTATGGTCAATTACCAGACGGCAGCTGGGGCTTTGCCCATTCTGCTGCAGAAGCCAAGGCAATGGGCTTCTGGGCGTTCCACGTGGACACCCTGGGTTGGTCCGTTGCGCTGGGTCTGATCTTCCTGTTCATCTTCCGCATGGCGGCCAAGAAGGCGACTTCCGGCCAGCCTGGCGGCCTGCAGAACTTCGTGGAAGTGATGGTCGACTTCGTCCACGGCAGCGTGAAGGACTCCTTCCACGGCCGTAGCCCAGTGATCGCTCCGCTGGCGCTGACCATTTTCGTCTGGGTATTCCTGATGAACGCCGTCGACCTGGTACCGGTCGACTGGATTCCTCGGCTGGCCATCCTGATCTCCGGTGATCCGCACATTCCGTTCCGCGCCGTGTCGACCACCGACCCGAACGCGACCCTGGCCATGGCCTTCTGCGTGTTCGCCCTGATCATCTTCTACAGCATCAAGGTCAAGGGCCTGGGCGGCTTCATCGGTGAGCTGACCCTGCACCCGTTCGGCAGCAAGAACATCTTCGTGCAGATCCTGCTGATTCCGGTCAACTTCCTGCTGGAATTCGTCACCCTGATCGCCAAGCCGATCTCGCTGGCACTGCGTCTGTTCGGCAACATGTACGCCGGCGAGCTGGTGTTCATCCTGATCGCCGTGATGTTCGGCTCCGGCCTGCTCTGGCTGAGCGGCCTGGGCGTGGTGCTGCAATGGGCGTGGGCTGTGTTCCACATCCTGATCATCACCCTGCAAGCTTTCATCTTCATGATGCTGACCATCGTCTACCTGTCGATGGCCCATGAAGATAACCATTAAGACCGCCTGGCGTGTCTTGTAGCCTTCCCCGCTCGTTTGGGGGGAGGGCTTTAAAAGTCCGCAAGGGCAAGCTGTACCAAACGATTTGTTTTACCGCTTCAAACTAAAAACCTAACCAATACGACGTAAAAGTCGGGAGGAAAGATGGAAACTGTAGTTGGTCTGACCGCTATCGCTGTTGCTCTGCTGATCGGCCTGGGTGCTCTGGGTACCGCCATTGGTTTCGGCCTGCTGGGCGGCAAATTCCTGGAAGGCGCTGCGCGTCAACCAGAAATGGTTCCAATGCTGCAGGTCAAAATGTTCATCGTTGCCGGTCTGCTCGACGCCGTAACCATGATCGGTGTTGGTATCGCTCTGTTCTTCACCTTCGCGAATCCGTTCGTTGGTCAGATCGCCGGCTAATCACTCGTCTCCACGAGTTGATGGCTGTGATGAATTAAGACCGAGCGAGGTGTTGGCGTGAACATTAATGCAACCCTGATTGGCCAATCCGTTGCCTTCCTGATTTTTGTACTCTTCTGCATGAAGTACGTATGGCCTCCGGTCATCACTGCTCTGCAAGAGCGTCAAAAGAAGATTGCCGACGGCTTGGACGCTGCCAACCGCGCAGCTCGCGACCTGGAGCTGGCCCAAGAGAAAGTGGGTCAGCAACTGCGTGAAGCTAAAGCACAGGCAGCCGAAATCATTGAGCAAAGCAAGAAACGCGCTGCTCAGCTTGTCGAGGAAGCCCGTGATCAGGCCCGCGTCGAAGCTGACCGTGTGAAGGCTCAGGCTCTGGCCGAGATCGAACAGGAACTGAACAGCGCTAAAGACGCCCTGCGTGCCCAAGTGGGTGCCCTGGCCGTTGGTGGTGCTGAAAAGATCCTTGGCGCCACAATCGATCAAAACGCGCATGCGGAGCTGGTTAACAAACTGGCCGCTGAAATTTAAGCGAGGGCGATCATGGCAGAACTGACCACGTTGGCCCGACCTTACGCTAAGGCTGCCTTTGAGCATGCCCAGGCCCATCAGCAACTGGCCAATTGGTCAGCCATGCTCGGCCTGGCTGCTGCGGTGTCGCAAGACGACACCATGCAGCGCCTGCTCAAGGCCCCGCGACTGACGAGCGGAGAAAAGGCCGCCACGTTCATTGACGTGTGCGGTGACAAGTTCAATGCACAGGCACAGAATTTCATTCATGTTGCCGCGGAAAACGACCGTCTCCTGCTGTTGCCGGAGATTGCCGCCCTGTTCGACCTGTACAAGGCCGAGCAAGAGAAATCCGTGGACGTGGAAGTCACCAGTGCCTTCGCGTTGAACCAAGAACAGCAAGACAAACTCGCCAAGGTTCTCAGTGCACGGCTAGGCCAGGAAGTGCGCCTGCACGCGTCGGAGGATGCCAGCCTGATTGGCGGCGTCGTCATCCGCGCTGGTGACCTGGTAATCGATGGCTCTGTTCGCGGCAAAATCGCGAAACTGGCCGAAGCATTGAAATCTTGAGTTTGAAGGGGCAGCAGAGCAATGCAGCAACTCAATCCTTCCGAAATTAGTGAAATCATCAAGGGCCGCATCGACAACCTCGATGTGAGCTCCCAAGCCCGTAACGAAGGTACCGTTGTTTCGGTATCCGACGGTATCGTGCGGATCCACGGTCTGGCCGACGTCATGTACGGCGAAATGATCGAGTTCCCTGGCAGCGTATTCGGCATGGCCCTGAACCTGGAGCAAGACTCCGTAGGTGCAGTGATCCTGGGTGCCTATGACACCCTCGCCGAAGGCATGAGCGCCAAGTGCACCGGCCGCATCCTGGAAGTTCCAGTTGGTAAGGAACTGCTGGGCCGCGTCGTTGACGCACTGGGCAACCCGATCGACGGCAAAGGTCCTCTGGGCAACACCCAGACCGACGCGGTCGAGAAAGTAGCCCCAGGCGTGATCTGGCGTAAGTCGGTAGACCAGCCTGTACAGACTGGCTACAAGTCCGTCGACGCCATGATCCCTGTCGGCCGTGGCCAGCGCGAGCTGATCATCGGTGACCGTCAGATCGGCAAGACCGCCATGGCCATCGACGCCATCATCAACCAGAAAGACTCCGGTATTTTCTGCGTTTATGTTGCTGTCGGCCAGAAGCGTTCCACCGTTGCCAACATCGTTCGCAAGCTGGAAGAAGCCGGCGCCCTGGCCAACACCATCGTGGTCGTTGCCAGTGCTTCGGAATCCGCCGCACTGCAGTTCCTGGCGCCATACGCCGGCTGCACCATGGGCGAGTTCTTCCGTGACCGCGGTGAAGACGCCCTGATCGTTTACGATGACCTGTCCAAGCAGGCCGTTGCCTACCGTCAGATCTCCCTGCTGCTGCGCCGTCCACCAGGACGTGAAGCGTACCCAGGCGACGTGTTCTATCTCCACTCCCGTCTGCTGGAGCGTGCATCGCGCGTTTCGGAAGAGTACGTCGAGAAGTTCACCAACGGCGCAGTCACTGGCAAGACCGGTTCCCTGACCGCCCTGCCGATCATCGAAACCCAGGCTGGCGACGTTTCCGCGTTCGTTCCGACCAACGTGATTTCCATCACCGACGGTCAGATCTTCCTGGAATCGGCCATGTTCAACTCGGGCATCCGCCCTGCAGTGAACGCCGGTGTTTCGGTATCCCGCGTAGGTGGTGCCGCTCAGACCAAGATCATCAAGAAGCTGTCCGGTGGTATTCGTACCGCTCTGGCTCAGTACCGTGAACTGGCTGCATTCGCCCAGTTCGCTTCCGATCTGGACGAAGCGACCCGCAAGCAGCTGGAGCATGGTCAGCGCGTAACCGAGCTGATGAAGCAGAAGCAGTACGCGCCAATGTCCATCGCGGACATGGCCCTGTCGCTGTACGCCGCTGAGCGTGGTTTCCTGACTGACGTGGAAGTCTCCAAGGTCGGTAGCTTCGAGCAAGCACTGATCGCCTACTTCAACCGTGATCACGCCGAACTGATGGCGAAGATCAACGTGAAGGGTGACTTCAACGACGAAATCGACGCTGGCATGAAAGCCGGTATCGAGAAGTTCAAGGCCACCCAGACCTGGTAAGCCGCAGCGGGGGTTTCGGCCCCCGCTTGCTAACCTGATAGGTGATACATGGCAGGCGCAAAAGAGATTCGCAGTAAGATTGCGAGCATCAAAAGCACGCAAAAAATTACCAGCGCCATGGAGAAAGTGGCGGTCAGCAAGATGCGCAAGGCACAAATGCGCATGGCTGCTAGCCGTCCTTACGCGGAGCGTATCCGCCAGGTGATCGGTCATCTGGCCAACGCCAACCCGGAATACCGCCACCCGTTCATGATCGAGCGCCCTGTAAAGCGCGCCGGTTATATCGTGGTGAGCAGTGACCGTGGTCTGTGCGGTGGCTTGAACACCAACCTGTTCAAGGCCCTGGTCAAGGACATGAACGAAAACCGCGAACAGGGCGTTGAAATCGACCTGTGCGTGATCGGCAGCAAGGGTGCGACTTTCTTCCGCATCTTTGGCGGCAACGTCGTAGCCGCGATCAGCCACCTGGGCGAAGAGCCATCGATCAACGATCTGATCGGCTCCGTCAAAGTGATGCTGGACGCCTACCTGGACGGCCGTATCGATCGCCTCTCGGTGGTTTCGAACAAGTTCATCAACACCATGACCCAAAAGCCAACGGTCGAGCAATTGGTACCGTTGGTGGCAACCCCGGATCAGGATCTCAAGCACCACTGGGATTACCTGTACGAACCCGACGCAAAAGAGCTGCTGGACGGCTTGATGGTGCGTTACGTGGAGTCGCAGGTGTACCAGGCGGTGGTCGAGAACAACGCTGCTGAACAAGCGGCCCGGATGATCGCCATGAAGAACGCCACAGACAACGCCGGTGATTTGATCAAAGAGCTTCAGTTGATCTACAACAAGGCGCGTCAGGCTGCGATCACCCAGGAGATCTCGGAAATCGTCGGCGGCGCTGCCGCGGTTTAACGGTTCAAAAATTCAGAGGATCCAGCTATGAGTAGCGGACGTATCGTTCAAATCATCGGCGCCGTCATCGACGTGGAATTCCCACGTGACGTCGTGCCGAGTGTTTACAACGCGCTGAAAGTACAAGGCGCGGAAACCACCCTGGAAGTTCAGCAGCAGCTGGGCGACGGCGTGGTTCGTACCATTGCGATGGGCTCGACCGAAGGCCTGAAGCGCGGTCTGGAAGTCGTTGACTCCGGCGCTGCCATTTCCGTTCCAGTTGGTAAGGCCACCCTCGGCCGTATCATGGACGTACTGGGCAACCCAATCGACGAAGCCGGCCCGATCGGCGAAGAAGAGCGTCGCGGTATCCACCAGCCAGCGCCTTCGTTCGCTGACCAGGCAGGCGGCAACGACCTGCTGGAAACCGGCATCAAGGTTATCGACCTGGTTTGCCCGTTCGCCAAGGGTGGTAAAGTTGGTCTGTTCGGTGGTGCCGGCGTCGGCAAGACCGTAAACATGATGGAACTGATCCGTAACATCGCCATGGAACACAGCGGTTACTCCGTGTTCGCTGGTGTGGGTGAGCGTACTCGTGAGGGTAACGACTTCTACCACGAGATGAAGGACTCCAACGTTCTCGACAAAGTAGCGCTGGTCTACGGTCAGATGAACGAGCCACCAGGAAACCGTCTGCGCGTAGCGCTGACCGGCCTGACCATGGCTGAGAAGTTCCGTGACGAAGGTAACGACGTTCTGCTGTTCGTCGACAACATCTATCGTTACACCCTGGCCGGTACCGAAGTATCCGCACTGCTGGGCCGTATGCCTTCGGCAGTAGGTTACCAGCCGACCCTGGCTGAAGAGATGGGCGTTCTGCAAGAGCGTATCACTTCGACCAAAGAAGGTTCGATCACCTCCGTTCAGGCCGTATACGTACCTGCGGACGACCTGACCGACCCGTCGCCTGCGACCACCTTCGCCCACTTGGACGCCACCGTCGTTCTGTCCCGTGACATCGCCTCCCTGGGTATCTACCCAGCGGTCGACCCACTGGACTCGACTTCGCGCCAGCTGGACCCGAACGTGATCGGCACCGAACACTACGAGACTGCTCGTGGCGTTCAGTATGTTCTGCAGCGCTACAAAGAGCTGAAGGACATCATCGCGATCCTGGGTATGGACGAACTGTCGGAAACCGACAAGCAACTGGTAGCCCGCGCTCGTAAGATCCAGCGCTTCCTGTCGCAGCCGTTCTTCGTGGCCGAAGTCTTCACCGGTTCGCCAGGCAAGTACGTTTCCCTGAAAGACACCATCGCTGGCTTCAGCGGCATCCTCAAAGGTGACTACGACCACCTGCCAGAACAAGCGTTCTACATGGTCGGCAGCATCGACGAAGCGATCGAGAAAGCCAAGAAACTGTAATCCCGGCGCCCCGAAAGGGGCGCTAATCAGGTTGAGGCAAGCAGATGGCTATGACAGTCCATTGCGATATCGTCAGCGCGGAAGGAGAAATCTTCTCCGGCCTGGTCGAGATGGTAGTAGCGCACGGCAACCTGGGCGATCTGGGTATCGCTCCAGGCCACGCGCCGCTGATCACCAATCTCAAGCCTGGTCCGATCACGCTGACCAAGCAGGGTGGCACTCAAGAGGTGTACTACATCTCTGGTGGCTTCCTCGAAGTGCAGCCAAACATGGTCAAGGTTCTTGCCGACACCGTGCAGCGTGCTGCCGACCTGGACGAAGCTCAAGCTCAGGCCGCCCTCAAGGCTGCCGAGAACGCGTTGAACACTAAAGGCTCGGACTTCGACTACGGCGCTGCTGCCGCACGTCTGGCCGAGGCTGCTGCTCAGCTGCGTACTGTCCAGCAATTGCGCAAAGGCAAGTAACCCGCCCCGGGCCGGTAACCTGCATTGCGATTGAGTTAAAGGGTAGCCTCGGCTACCCTTTTTCTTTTTCAGAATTCCCCGCTTCGGTCATCCCTGACCGCCCAGGATCGGTAGCCAGTCAATGTCCCTCGATATCGTCATTCTCGCCGCAGGCCAAGGCACCCGCATGCGCTCCGCGCTGCCCAAGGTGCTGCACCCGGTGGCCGGCAACTCCATGCTCGGCCATGTTATCCACAGTGCCCGCCAGTTGCAGCCGCAAGGCATCCACGTGGTCATCGGCCACGGTGCGGAACTGGTGCGTGAGCGCCTGGCGGCAGACGACCTGAACTTCGTCATGCAGCAGCAGCAGCTGGGCACCGGCCACGCGGTGGCCCAGGCACTGCCGGCCATTACCGCCGACACGGTGCTGGTGCTGTACGGGGATGTGCCGCTGATCGAAGTGGAAACGCTGCAGCGCCTGCTGGCCAAGGTCAGCGACCAGCAGCTGGGCCTGCTCACCGTGACCCTGCAGGACCCGACCGGTTATGGCCGTATCGTGCGCGATGGTGCTGGCCAGGTAACTGCCATCGTCGAACACAAGGACGCCAGTGACGCGCAGAAGGCAATCAAGGAAGGCAATACCGGCATCCTCGCCTTGCCTGCCGCGCGCCTTGCTGACTGGATGGGCCGTTTGTCCAACAACAACGCCCAGGGCGAGTACTACCTGACCGACGTGATCGCCATGGCTGTGGCCGATGGCCTGGTGGTCGCCACCGAGCAGCCCCACGACCCGATGGAAGTGCAGGGCGCCAACGACCGTCGCCAGTTGTCCGAGCTGGAGCGCCACTACCAGCTGCGCGAAGGGCGCCGGCTGATGGCCCTGGGCGTGACCCTGCGTGATCCAGCGCGCTTCGATGTGCGTGGCGAGGTGAGCGTGGGTCGTGATGTGCTGATCGACATCAACGTGATCCTCGAAGGCAAGGTGGTGATCGAGGACGACGTGCAGATCGGCCCGAACTGCGTGATCAAGAACAGCACCTTGCGCAAGGGTGTGGTGATCAAGGCCAACAGCCACCTGGAAGGTGCGGTGATGGGCGAGGGCAGCGATGCCGGCCCGTTCGCCCGCCTGCGCCCGGGCAGCGTGCTGGAGGCCAAGGCCCATGTGGGTAACTTCGTGGAGCTGAAGAACGCGCACCTGGGCGAAGGTGCCAAGGCCGGCCACCTGACCTACCTGGGCGATGCCGAAATCGGTGCGCGCACCAACATTGGCGCTGGCACCATCACCTGCAACTATGACGGCGCCAACAAATTCAAGACCGTGATGGGCGAGGACGTGTTCATCGGCTCGAACAACTCGTTGGTCGCGCCTGTGGAAATCAAGGCCGGTGCCACCACCGCTGCCGGTTCGACCATCACCCAGGCGGTTGAAGCCGGTGATCTGGCGGTGGCCCGTGCGCGCCAGCGCAACATCTCGGGCTGGAAGCGCCCGGAGAAGATCAAGAAAAGCTGAGTTATACACAGCTGATTCAATCGAAAGCCGGCTTATGTGAATAAGCCGGCTTTTTTATGGTCTGTACAAATCTCCTTGTAGGAGCGGGCTTGCCCCGCGAACACCGGCAGAGCCGGTGCCATCCACCGCAGTGCCTGCTTCGCGGGGCAAGCCCGCTCCTACAGAGGCGGGACTTTCTGCTTGGAAATTTTATCCACAGCTTGACGAAACGCCCATCTTAGGTTTTGATTGCAATCATTATCTTTCGAATCGAAACTTAAACGCTCATGTCGAAACGAAACACCCCCCAACGCCGCCACAACATCCTCGCCCTGCTCAGCGAGCAAGGCGAAGTCAGTGTCGACGCCTTGGCCAAGCGTTTCGAAACCTCGGAAGTGACCATCCGCAAGGACCTCGCAGCACTTGAGGCCAATGGGCTGCTGCTGCGCCGCTATGGTGGCGCGGTGCCGGTGCCGCAGGAAATGCTGGGTGAAACCGTGCAGCCTGTGTCCGCCTACAAGAAGGCCATCGCCCGCGCCGCCGTGGCCCGCATCCGCGAACATGCGCGGATCATCATCGACAGCGGCAGCACCACGGCGGCCATGATTCCCGAGCTGGGGCGCCAGCCAGGTTTGGTGGTGATGACCAACTCGTTGAATGTGGCCCGCGCCATCAGTGATCTGGAGCACGAACCTGTGCTGCTGATGACCGGCGGCACCTGGGACCCGCACTCCGAGTCGTTCCAGGGCCAGGTCGCCGAGCAGGTACTACGCTCTTACGATTTCGACCAACTGTTCATCGGCGCCGATGGCATCGACCTGGGCCGTGGCACCACCACCTTCAATGAACTGCTGGGCCTGAGCCGGGTCATGGCCGAGGTGGCCCGGGAAGTGATCGTGATGGTCGAGTCCGACAAGGTGGGGCGCAAGATCCCCAACCTTGAGCTGCCTTGGGGCAGCGTGCACACCCTTATTACAGACGAGCGCCTGCCCGAAGCGGCACGCGAACAGATTCAAGCCCGCGGCATCAACCTGATCTGCGCCGCGATCAGCCAGGAGCAATAACCATGTGTGGAATCGTTGGTGCCGTAGCCGAGCGCAACATCACAGCCATTCTCATCGAAGGCCTCAAGCGTCTTGAATACCGTGGGTACGACAGCGCCGGCCTGGCGGTCTACACCCAGCAGGGCGAGCTGCAACGCCGCCGCCGCATCGGCAAGGTCGCCGAGCTGGAAGCCGCCGTTGCCGCTGAGCCGCTGAACGGCCAGCTGGGCATCGCCCACACCCGCTGGGCCACCCACGGTGCCCCCACCGAAGGTAACGCCCACCCGCATTTCTCCGCCAACGAAGTGGCCGTGGTGCACAACGGCATCATCGAGAACCACGAAGAACTGCGTGAGGAGTTGAAGGGCCTGGGCTACGTGTTCGCGTCGCAGACCGACACCGAAGTCATCGTTCACCTGATCCACCACACCCTCAAGACCGTTGCGGACCTGGCCGATGCGCTGAAGGTCGCGGTCAAGCGCCTGCACGGTGCCTATGGCCTGGCACTGATCAGCGCCAAGCAACCGGACCGCCTGGTCGCGGCCCGCAGCGGCAGCCCACTGGTGATCGGCCTGGGCCATGGCGAGAACTTCCTGGCCTCCGACCAGCTGGCCCTGCGCCAGGTAACCGACCGCTTCATGTACCTGGAGGAGGGCGATATCGCCGAAATCCGCCGTGACCAGGTACAGATCTGGAACCAGGCCGGCCAGCCGGTGCAGCGTGAAGCCGTGCAGTACCACGAGGGCGCGGAAGCCGCCGACAAGGGCGCCTATCGCCACTTCATGCTCAAGGAAATCCACGAGCAGCCAACCGTGGTTCAGCGCACCCTGGAAGGCCGCCTGGGCAAGGACCACGTGCTGGTCCAGGCCTTCGGCCCGCAAGCTGCCGAGCTGTTCGCCAAGGTACGCAACGTGCAGATCGTCGCCTGCGGCACCAGCTACCACGCCGGCATGGTTGCCCGTTACTGGCTGGAAAGCCTGGCCGGCATCCCCTGCCAGGTGGAAGTGGCCAGCGAATTCCGCTACCGCAAGGTGGTGGTACAGCCTGACACCCTGTTCGTCTCGATCTCCCAGTCTGGCGAAACCGCCGACACCCTGGCGGCCCTGCGCAACGCCAAGGAGCTGGGCTTCCTCGGCAGCCTGGCTATCTGCAACGTGGGCATCAGCTCGCTGGTACGCGAGTCCGACCTGACCCTGCTGACCCTGGCCGGCCCGGAAATCGGCGTGGCCTCGACCAAGGCCTTCACCACCCAGCTGGTTTCGCTGATGCTGCTGACCCTGGCCCTGGGCCAGGTGCGCGGCAGCGTGGAAGCGGGCGTGGAAGCCTCGTTGGTGGAAGAGCTGCGCCGCCTGCCAACCCGCCTGGGCGAAGCGCTGGCGATGGACAGCACCGTGGAGAAGATCGCCGAGCTGTTCGCCGACAAGCACCACACCCTGTTCCTCGGCCGTGGCGCGCAGTACCCAGTGGCCATGGAAGGTGCGCTCAAGCTCAAGGAAATCTCCTACATCCACGCCGAAGCCTACCCGGCCGGTGAGCTCAAGCACGGCCCGCTGGCCCTGGTGGACAGCGACATGCCGGTGGTGACCGTGGCGCCGAACAACGAACTGCTGGAAAAGCTCAAGTCCAACCTGCAGGAAGTGCGTGCCCGTGGCGGTGAGCTGGTGGTGTTTGCCGACGAGCAGGCCGGTATGAGCAATGGCGAAGGCACCCACGTGATCAAGGTGCCGCACATTGCCGATGAGCTGGCGCCGATTCTCTACACCATCCCGCTGCAATTGCTGTCGTACTACGTGGCGGTGCTCAAGGGCACCGACGTCGACCAGCCGCGCAACCTGGCCAAATCGGTGACGGTGGAGTAAGCCACCGGGCCTTGCCTGCGTGACCGTGGCCTCCTACGGGGGCCACGGTCTTCCTCACACCTGCTCTGGCACCACCAGCCACTTCTTGAAACGTGCCGGCGAGCCCGCGTACAGCGCATTGGGCGGAACATCCTCGGTCACCACGCTGTTGGCGGCAACCACGCTATTGCACCCGATACTCACACCCGGTAGCACCACACACCCGGCGCCGATCCAGGCGTTGTCGCTTACCGTGATCGGTGCAGTGAAATCGTTGCTCTTGCGCCGCTCTGGGTGAACATCGTGGCTGGTGGTGCACAAGCGCACCTGCGGGCCAAGCATGGCGTAGCGGCCGATGCGAATGGGCGCTTCGTCCAGGAACACGCAGCCGCTGTTGATGAAGGCGCCTTCGCCCAGCTCCAGATTGCCCTGTTCGAAGTAGAACGGCGGACGAATGACCACCTTGCCTTCGGTACTGATGCCCACCTTGGCCATCAGGCGGTTGGACACCTTCTTGCCCAGGTCGTGTGTGTCGAGCAGGCGAATGTACTGGCGAGGGGTGAGGGTACGTTTGAGCTTGGCGATGAATAGCAGCACGCGAAGGTTCCGGGCCTGAAACTGTGAGTGTGAACAAAGGTTATCGGTAGCACTTCGCTTGGCTGAAGAGGGCAATTCCGACACAACCTTGCACTGTGGTGTAGGAGCGAGCGCAGCTCGCGATGGGCTGCAATGCAGCCCCGGCGTTATTAGCCGCGAAGCTGAGGCCCTGCTGGGGCCGCTGCGCGCCCCATCGCGAGCTACGCTCGCTCCTACCGGTGCCCCACCGCTGCCCTGGCGGCGGGCGTTATCAGTACCGCTGAACCCAGCCGACGGAGCGCAGCGGCGCATTGGATGAACCTGCCCTATAGTCAGGTGCGCGGCGCAGGCAGTGCCGTGACAGTCGATGACAGGGAGGTCGGTTCATGGCCAGCACTCATCGCTCCAGGCTCTTTCATGCGTGGCTGCGCGACATCGGCAACGACCCGCTCAAGTGCGCCCTGTGGGGGGCCAGCGCCCTTGCCATTGCCTTCATGGCACTGCAGGACAACCTGCACGGTGATCTTCAATCGTTCTGCATCACCGCCTCGGCATCGCTGCTGGCCGAAGGCTGGGCGTTGCTGCGGCTGTACTACGCGAGCATGGACCTTGGCGGCTTCATTGCCGCGGTGGGCCTGATGTTGATCGCGATGATGTCACCGGCGCTGTACCGGCCTTTGCTCGGCCTGTGGGCGCAGGGCCGTGGGCCGGCAACCGTGGCGTTCTTGCTCGGCTATTTCTGGGTGTGGCTGCTGGGCTGTGCGCTGCTGCTGATGGTGGCCCTGTTGCTGGTGTCATTCAGCGGGTCGGAACTGGCGGCCGGGTTGTTGGCGTTGCTGGCGGGAGGGGTGTGGCAGTTCAGCGCCTTGCGCGCCCGAAGCCTTGACCACTGCCATCTGCAACCTGGCGCGAAACGCTCGGGCCTGCTGGGGCCGGCTCAGGCAGGCGGGCTGGGCGTGATGCACGGGCTGTGGTGCTGCGCCACCTGCTGGCCGTTGATGTTGATCGCGTTTTGCCTGCCAGCGGTGCACGTGCCCTTGATGCTGGCCGGTGCCGTCATCATCGCCCACGAGCGCAGCCAGCACCTGCACACCTGAGCGCGGCGGCAAAGCCGCCGCGCTGGCGCTGGGTCAGAAGGTTTCCAGCTTGAACGGCACCTCGGTTGGCGTGGCAGTGGCGGCCGCGGCATTACCGCTGGCCAGCAGGCCAGCGCCGCTGGGGCGCTTGAGCACCGTGTCGCGGGTCTGCACCTCCACCTCGATGCCGCTTTCATCGATTGCCGTGTTGTTGGCGTTCAGCGGCAGCTTGAAGGTGGCGGTGGCTTCCAGGTGAGTCTGGCAGTTCATGCAACCTTCGACGTGCCAACGGCTGAGGATCGGCCGGGTGCCCAGGTACTCGCGCTTGCCGTCGACCGTGGCATAGGCGCTGATCAGGAACGAGCCACGGATCTTGCCCCGGTTGATGCGGCTGACCCGCAGCGTCTTGCCTTCAGGCTGCACCGCACCGGCCATGAACAGTGCCTGCTTGGTGCGTTGGGCGTAGGCGTCCAGCGAGCCCTTGCCGTAGACGTAGCCGAGCTGCTTCTCGATGTTGATGCAATCGGCCGTGGTGAACGGCTTGCCATCAGCCTTGACGAAGGGGTCGAGGGTGGTTTGCAGGCCGAGGATGGCGTTCGGGTCCAGGCCTGCTGCGCCCGCGGGCGGTTGCACGCCGTCAGGCTTGTAGTAGCTGGCGCCGGGGTCCTTGGCGTCGATGCTGAACTCATCGGTAGCGCCTTGCCGGCGTTGCCAGGTCCAGAACACGTAGTCGATGAAGCAGTGGTGGAAGAAGAAGATCGGGTCCAGGCCAGCGGTTTCGTTCTCGCCCATGTCGCCATTGGCCCCAGGGATCGCCGAGCTGTCGCCTTGGCCTGGGTAGTCGAAACCGCCCACGGCCAGGTGCATGAAGTTGTGTGGCTCCTCCAGTGACACGTAGTGGGTGCCAGCGGGGGCGCTGGCATTGCTGGCGGCGGTGGAGGTGGTGTTGGAGAACAGGGTGTAGGTGGGCGCATCCAGGCAGCTTTCGAAGCGGCTGAACACTTCACCGCGCCATTTGCCGCCGATCTTGATCTTGCCGCTGAGCCAGGTGCTGATGTTGTCGTTTAGGTACTTCACGTTCTGCACGTGGTTGGGGAACCGGCTGTTGTGCAGCTTGGTGGCGATACGGTCGGCTTCGGTGCCCACCAGGCCGGACAACGGGTAGCGCACCGTTTCGTAGCCTTCGGGCTTGCTGTAGATGATCGGCGTGCCCTTCACCTCGTCGACGATGGCCTTGGGGAACACGAACGAGCGCAGGGGGTTCTCGATCCGCTTGCCATCGAGCACGAAGAACTCCTGGGTCAGTGCCGAGGGCAGGCCTTTTTCCCGCGACTCGTCGCTGCATTCATCCCAGAACGGCAGGGTGACGTCCTTGCACCCGGGGATGCTGCGCAGGGCCTCTTCCAGGCGCCACAGGTAGGCGCGGTGCCAGCTGGGGAACAGCACCGTGCCGTGCTGGCAGTAGCCGCCCCACCAGTTGGGGTCGGTCTTGCCCTGGTCACGGAATGGCTCACCGTGCAGGCCGCCGAGGGTGAAGAAGGAGTTGGGGTCGTTTGCGGGCAATTCCTTGATGCCTTTCCAGGCACGAACCAGGTTTTCCAGCTCGGTTTTGTTGCCCTGATCGTAGTCGTGCTGGATATCGCTGAGTGAACGGCGGACACGCGGGGTGGATGACATGGTGAACCTCCTTGTTGCCGATGGCCCCCATTATTCGGGGGTATTTACTGCTCCATGCGACAGCATATCCGGCCTTTGCCAAAGCGCCTGGCCAGACGCCAAACGGTCGCTTCGCTTGTTGATTGATCGCGCCTGCGCATCAATTAATGAAAAATGAACGATTATCTCCAGCGCCCGTTTCACCCATCATTCCGGAAATAAGCACTTACAATTATTAAGAAACGCTGGAGATCCACCATGAGTCTGCCGTCACGCTCGGCCTCCGAGGGCAAGTCCAAGGCCAGTATGGTCTTCCGGGTCACGTCCGGGAATTTCCTCGAACAGTTCGACTTCTTCCTGTTCGGCTTCTATGCCACGCACATTGCGGCGGCGTTCTTCCCCGCCTCCAATGAATTCGCCTCGTTGATGATGACCTTCGCCGTGTTCGGCGCAGGCTTCCTCATGCGCCCGCTGGGTGCGGTGATCCTGGGTGCGTACATTGACGATGTGGGCCGGCGCAAAGGGCTTATCGTCACCCTGGGAATCATGGCCAGCGGCACCTTGCTGATCGTGCTGGTGCCCGGCTACGCGAGCATCGGCTTGCTGGCGCCGGCACTGGTATTGATCGGGCGCCTGCTGCAGGGCTTCTCGGCCGGTGCCGAGTTGGGCGGGGTGTCGGTGTACCTGGCCGAGATGGCCACACCCGGGCACAAGGGTTTCTACGCCAGCTGGCAGTCTGCGAGCCAGCAGGTGGCGATCGTGGTTGCCGCCGCGCTGGGCTTTGCCCTGAACGAGTGGCTGTCGCCTGCCGACATCTCCCAGTGGGGCTGGCGCGTGCCGTTCGCTGTGGGCTGCATGATTATCCCGGTGATCTTCCTGTTGCGGCGTAACCTGCAAGAAACCGAAGAGTTCGCGGCTCGCGAGCACCGCCCAACCATGAAACAGGTAATGGCTACGTTGTTGGCCAACGCCGGGGTTGTGCTGTTTGGCATGCTGATGGTCGCCATGACCACCACGGCGTTCTACATGATTACCGTATACGCCCCGACCTTCGGCAAGACCGTGCTGCAACTGAGCACAGGCGATGCGCTGCTGGTGACCTTGCTGGTGGCGGTGTCGAACTTCATCTGGCTGCCCATCGGCGGCACCCTCAGTGACCGTTTCGGGCGCAAGCCGCTGTTGCTCGCCATGTCGCTGATGACCTTGATCACCGCCTACCCGGCACTGACCTACCTGGCCCAGTCGCCGAGCTTTGGCCACATGCTTGAAGTGCTGCTGTGGTTCTCGTTCCTGTATGGCATGTACAACGGTGCGATGATTCCGGCGTTGACTGAAATCATGCCGGTGGAAGTGCGGGTGGCGGGCTTCTCGCTGGCCTACAGCCTGGCCACTGCGCTGTTCGGCGGGTTCACCCCAGCCATCTCGACCTGGATGATCCATGAAACCGGCGACAAGGCTGCACCGGCCTACTGGCTGATGGTTGCCGCGCTGTGCGCATTCGTCGCGACCTGGTTGCTCTACCGCCGCCTGGCTAATCGCGTACCGGTGACCGTATGAAGGCCGCGTTCAAAACGGTACTGGCAGCCGCCCTGGTTGCCAGCTGCAGCCTCGCTGCCCAGGCAGCGGAGTTGACGGTAATGACCTCCGGCGGCTTCACTGCCGCCTACAAGCAGCTCGGCCCCCAGTACGCCACGCAAAGCGGTGACACCCTGGTGACGGTACTCGGCCCTTCCATGGGCAAGGCTCCGGAGGCCATCCCCAATCGCCTGGCGCGCGGTGAGCATGCTGATGTGGTGATCATGGTCGGCTACGCGCTGGATGAGCTGATCCGCCAAGGCAAGGTCGACCCGGCTTCGCGGGTAGAGCTGGCGGACTCGCGCATTGGCATGGTGGTGAAGGCAGGGCAGGCCAAGCCTGCGATCGGCACCGCCGCCGAGCTCAAGCAAGCTCTGCTGGCGGCGCGGTCGGTAGCCTACTCGGACAGCGCCAGCGGCGTGTACATCGAGAAGCAGCTGTATAAAAAGCTGGGTATCGAAGACCAGTTGGTTGGCAAGAGCACCATGATCGAGCGTATCCCGGTGGCCTCGCAGGTTGCCCAGGGCACCTACCAGCTTGGCTTCCAGCAGGTGGCCGAACTGCTGCCAGTGCCAGGCGTGACCTACGTGGGCAAGATTCCGGAAAGCTTGCAGTCGGTGACCCGCTTCGCCGCTGGTGTGCCGAAAAACGCCGAGCATCCGGCTGAAGCGAAGCAGTTGCTGCAGTACCTTTCCTCGCCCGGCGTACAACCTGCGGTACGCGCCACCGGCCTGGATTCAGTCGCCCGGTAGCACCCCGGGCAGTTCGCGAATCAGCCGTTCCATCTCAAGTGCCGCTGGGGTCAGCGTGCGGCCGCGGCGCTTGAGCAGGCCCATCTTGCGCGTGACCTGCGGTTCGACCAGTGCAATGCTGGCGAGTATCGGGTGCGGCGTCATCGGCAAGGCGATCGAGGGCACCGCGGCAATGCCCAAGCCCGCTTCGATCAGGCCCAGCAGCGTGGTGACGTGGCGGGCCTGGCACACGCTTTCCTTCTCTATCTTCATGCCACTCAAGGCCCTGTCCAGCACCAGGCGGTTGCCCGAGGACTTGCCCAGGGTGATGTAGTCGTGCGTGTAGGCTTGCGCCCAGGTCACCTGTTCGTACTCGGCCAGCGGATGGTCCCGGCGGCAGGCGATCACGTAGCGCTCTTCCAGCAGCACGCTGAAGTCGATTTCCGGGGCAAGGTTGCCGGTGAAGCTCAGGCCAAAATCGGCCTCGCCGGATGCCACGGCGGCGCTCACTTCGTTGGCGGAAGCGTCGTACAGGTTGATGCGCACCTTTGGGTACTGAGCATGGAAGGCGCGAATCGCGTGGGGCATGAAGTAGTAGGCGGCAGAGGGTACGCAGGCGATGGTCAGGTTGCCGGTGCGCAGCGAGCCACCGTCGCCGACACTGAGCAAGGCCAGGTCGAGGTCATCGAGCAGGCGCTCCACCTGGGGCAGGAAGGCGCGCCCCACGTTGGTCAGCGACACCTTGCGCGTGGTGCGTTCGAGCAGCTTCACGCCCAGCGCCGACTCGAGCTTTTCGATGCGCCGGCTCAGGGCCGACTGGGTGATGCGGATGGTGTCGGCAGCGCGGCGGAAGTTGCCTTGCTCGACAACGGCGCGAAAAGCCTGCAGGTCGTTCAGGTCGAAGTTGATGCTCACCCGGTGGGCTCCGCTGGTTTGATCGAAAGCATGCATCAATGGTATTTCGAAAAAACCGGCGGAGCCAGCAGGGTCAGATCTGCATGGCCATCCCGTGCACGTTCATGGCTGCCTGGCGCAGGGCCTCGGAGCGGGTCGGGTGCGGGTGGCAGATCAGCGCGATGTCTTCGGCCGAGGCGGCGAACTCCATGGCCACGCAGAACTCACCGATCATCTCGCTGACGCTTGGGCCAACCAGGTGCACGCCCAGCACTTCGTCGGTATCGGCGTCGGCGATGACTTTGGCGAAGCCTTCGGTTTCGTGGTTGATCTTGGCCCGGCTGTTGGCGGTGAAGGGGAACTTGCCGACCTTGTAGGCTCGGCCTTCGGCCTTGAGCTGTTCCTCGGTCTTGCCGACGGTGGCCAGTTCGGGGCGGGTGTAGATCACCCCTGGGATCAGGTTGTAGTTGACCTCGTGGGGCTTGCCGGCGATGCGTTCGATGCATGCCACTGCCTCGTCTTCGGCCTTGTGCGCCAGCATCGGGCCGGAGGTGACATCACCGATGACCCAGATGCCCGGCACCGACGTGCGATGCTGCTGGTTGCTGAGCATGCCGCGCTTGTCGGTTTCAAGGCCCACGCTTTCCAGGTTCAGGCCCTGGGTATAAGGGCGTCGGCCAATGGCAACCAGCACGTAGTCGGCCTGCAAGGTTTCGGCGGCGCCGCCTGCTGCAGGTTCGAGGGTCAGGCTGACGCCATCGGCCGATGGGCTGGCCTGGGTCACCTTGCTGCCGAGCTTGAAGGCCATGCCTTGCTTGGCCAGGGCCTTCTGCAGGGTCTTGGCGGTTTCCTCGTCGGTGCCGGGGCAGATCCGGTCGAGGTACTCGATGACCGTGACCTGGGCACCCAGGCGGCGCCACACCGACCCCAGCTCCAGGCCGATGACGCCAGCACCGATCACCACCAGGTGCTTGGGCACCTGGGGCAGGGCGAGGGCACCGGTGGAATCGATGATGCGCTGGTTGTCAATGGTGACACCGGGCAGGGGGGTGGGCTCGGAGCCGGTGGCAATGACGATGTCCTTGGCCTGCAGCGGCGTTTCACTGCCGTCCTCGGCTTTGACGATGACCTTGCCGACGCCATCCAGGCGGCCCCAGCCTTTGATCCAGTCGACCTTGTTCTTGCGGAACAGGTATTCGATGCCTTTGGTCAGGCCGGTTACGCTCTCGTCCTTCTGCTTCATCATCTGGGCGAGGTTGAGGGTTGGCTTGACTTCGATGCCCAGGTGGGCGAACTCGCTGCCGCTGGCAGCTTCGTAGAGTTCGGAGGCGTGCAGCAGGGCCTTGGACGGCATGCAGCCGACGTTCAGGCATGTGCCGCCCAGGGTCGAACGGCCTTCCACACAAGCGACGCTCAGGCCCAGCTGACCGGCGCGGATCGCCGCATTGTAGCCGCCAGGGCCACCGCCGATGATCACCACGTCATAGGATTTCATGGGTGTTGTACTCCAGATGAAGAAGCGCGAGAGGGGCACAAGGTTAAGCTGAGACGGCCTGATTGTATACAATCCGTTGTTCTGCTCAGATCAGTTGGTTCTAGACCTTGGTCGCGTTTAGAGGAAACATCCCACGAATGAACTACTCTGTTCCGGCGACGTTCGAAATATCAGGCGTCGTCGTCATATAAGGAAAGGAGGGGTGTTCATGCTTGCACAACTTCCACCGGCACTGCAGAGCTTGCACCTGCCGCTGCGGTTCAAACTGTGGGACGGCAACCAGTTCGATCTAGGCCCAAGCCCGCAGGTCACCATCCTGGTCAAGGACCCGCAGCTGATTACCCAGCTGACCCACCCGAGCATGGACCAGCTGGGTAGCGCATTCGTGGAGGGCAAGCTGGAGCTTGAAGGCGACATTGGCGAAGCGATCCGCGTGTGCGACGAGCTGAGCGAGGCGCTGCTGGCCGGCTACGTTGATGCCGTGCCGTTGCGCGTGGCCCACGACAAAAGCACCGACGCCGAATCCATTTCCTACCACTACGATGTTTCCAATGCGTTCTACCAACTGTGGCTGGACCAGGACATGGCCTATTCCTGCGCCTACTTCCGCGAGCCGGACAACACCCTGGATCAGGCCCAGCAGGACAAGTTCGACCACCTGTGCCGCAAGCTGCGCCTGGATGCCGACGACTACCTGCTGGACGTGGGCTGTGGCTGGGGCGGCTTGTCCCGTTTCGCCGCTCGCGAATACGGCGCCAAGGTGTTCGGTATCACCCTGAGCAAGGAGCAGTTGAAGCTTGGGCGCCAGCGGGTCAAGGCAGAGGGGCTGGCCGACCGGGTCGACCTGCAGATTCTCGATTACCGTGACCTGCCCCAGGATGGACGCTTCGACAAGGTGGTCAGCGTGGGCATGTTCGAGCATGTCGGCCATGCCAACCTGCCGTTGTATTGCCAGAAGTTGTTTGGCGCCGTGCGTGAGGGTGGCTTGGTGATGAACCATGGCATCACTGCCAAGCACACCGACGGCCGCCCGGTCGGGCGGGGGGCAGGGGACTTCATCGACCGTTATGTGTTCCCCAACGGGGAGCTGCCGCACCTGTCGATGATCAGCGCGAGCATCTGTGAAGCCGGGCTGGAGGTGGTGGACGTGGAGAGCTTGCGCCTGCACTATGCCAAAACCCTGCACCACTGGAGCGAGAACCTGGAGAACCAATTGCACAAGGCGGCGGCGCTGGTGCCGGAAAAAACCTTGCGCATCTGGCGTCTGTACCTGGCAGGTTGTGCCTATGCGTTCCAGAAGGGCTGGATCAACCTGCACCAGATCCTGGCGGTGAAACCCTATGCCGATGGGCACCATGACTTGCCGTGGACACGGGAAGATATCTACCGTTGAATAAAGAAGGGGCCGCACTTGCGGCCCCTTCTTCATTTACAGGATGGGGGAGATCAGGCGCGCAATGCGCATCCCCAGTTGTTGAATGCGATGGGTGTCGCGGCTGTCTTCTGCCGTGATCTCCCGGGCCTGTTCGAAGTCTTCCAGCAACATGGCCTCGACCTGGTCGGCAAACAGCTTGTCGACGGTCAGCAGGGTGATTTCGAAGTTCAGGCGGAACGAGCGGTTGTCCAGGTTGGCACTGCCGATGGCGCTGACCTCGTCATCCACCAGCACCACTTTCTGGTGCAGGAACCCAGGCTGGTAGCGGAACATCCTCACCCCCGCACGCACTGCCTCGAAGGCGAACAGGCTGGAGGCCGCATAGACGATCCTGTGGTCCGGGCGGGACGGGATCAGCACCCGCACATCCACCCCGCGCAATACGGCCAGGCGCAGGGCCGCGAAGATGGCCTCATCGGGAATGAAGTACGGGCTGGTGATCCAGACGCGATGGTTGGCTGAGTGGATGGCTTCCAGGAAGAACAGCGAGCAGGTTTCCTGTGGGTCGGCCGGGCCGCTTGCCAAGGCTTGGCAGAGCACCCCGTCGTCGGCATAGGTGTCCGGCAGAATCAGCGGCGGCAGTTGGCGTGTGGCCCAGTACCAGTCTTCGGCGAACGACTCCTGCAGGCAAGCCAGTACCGGGCCGCCAATCTGCACATGGGTATCGCGCCAGGGGGCCAGGGGCGGGCGCTGGCCAAGGTATTCGTCGCCCACATTGTGCCCACCAATGAAGCCCACCAGGCCGTCGACCACGACGATCTTCCGGTGGTTGCGGAAGTTGACCTGGAAGCGGTTGAACCAGCCGCGGCGAGTGGCGAAGGCATGAACCTGCACGCCACCGTCGCGCAACGCCTGGCTGTAGCTGGCGGGCAAGGCATGGCTGCCAACCCGGTCATACAGCACGAACACCTTCACACCCTCGGCTGCTTTGCGCAGCAGCAACTGCTGCAATGCCTTGCCCAGGGTGTCGTCATGAATGATGAAAAACTGCACCAGCACCGCTTCGCGCGCCTGCTCGATTGCGGCGAAAATCGCATCGAAGGTGGCCTTGCCGTTAACCAGCAGCTTCACTTGGTTGTTGGCCAGGCAGGGCATGCGGCTGAGCTTGGGCATGGCGCGCAGGGCCACATAGCTTTGTGATTGGCGCGCAGCCAGCGCTTCCTCCACCCAGGGCCGCCAGTTGAGGTTGGCCATGGCCACGTGCATTTCCTGGTTGGCCTGGCGACGCGCCTGGATATAGGCGTAGAACGAGCGAGCGCCGAAGATCAGGTAGGGAATGAGGGTGAAGTACGGAATGAAAAACAGCGACATGGCCCAGGCGATTGCGCCCTGGGCGGTGCGCACGGTGAACACCGCATGCAGCGCAGCGATGATGCCAAGCAAGTGAATGAAGCCGAGCACGTAGCCGAAGAAGTAGGGGCTGTGGTAATCCATACGCATCCTGCTTGCCGAGTACACAGCGGATAACAGAACACGTTCCAGGCCCGCCTTGCAACCTGAAAGCGGATTTGGCGTCTAAGGCACAACCCGGCCTGTGGCCGGTTTTTTCGAGGAGCGTTCGTTCATGAAGATTCGTCTGCCACTGTTGGCTTTGGCCCTTGGCCTGGGCAGCCCGCTGGTGCATGCGCAGATGTTGCAACCTGGGTTGTGGGAACTGACCACCAGCAACATGCAGGTCGACGGCAAGTCGCTGCCGGACATGCAGTTCATCCTAGGGCAATTGAAGAATCTGCCGCCCGAGCAGCGGGCGATGATGGAAGGCGCCTTGGCCAACCAGGGCGTGTCCATCGGTGGCAATGGCGTTCGTTCATGCCTGACGCCGGAGCAGGTGAAAACCAACGACATCCCGCTGCAGGACCCGAAGTCGGGTTGCACGCAGAAAATTACCGACCGCACGGGCAATGTCTGGAAGTTCCAGTTCAGCTGCCCGAAAGCCCAAGGCACCGGCCAAGCGACCTTTCTCAGCGACAAGGAGTTCACTACCCAGGTCAACGGCACGGTCAATGCCTCCGGTGTTCAGCAGCAAGGCAGCATGAACACTCGCGCGGTATGGCTGGGCAGCGACTGTGGGACCGTCAAACCTCGAACCTAAGCCTCACCACTGCCACTGGCTGCTGGCGACCGCATCGTGGGCATGCAGGCTCTCTGCATGTTCCACGCGCAGGTTGAAGGCCGTGGCCCATTCAAGCTGTCGCAGCGACTGATGCAGGCGTCGCGCGGCGTCTTCACAGAACATCAGGTTCTGCCCGTTGGCCAAGGCGAAGGCTTGTTCGTCTGCACGTTTCACGGCGGTTTGCACGGCAGTGCCCAGGCTGGCCTCAATGGTGTCGATCAAGCCAGTGACTGGCAGCCCCTGTTCATCCGAGCGCAAGCGCACCTGCACCGCTGCCTGGCTGCGTTGGCTATGGGGCGTTGCCACGATGCCTTGGCTACTGCCCAACCAATCGAGTACTTGGCTACGGTCCAGCGTAGGCGTTGTGAAATCTGCCAGGAACTGCTGCTGAATCAACTGCCGGGCCAGCGCGGCAGAGCATGGGCAGGTCGACGAATAGGGCACGCTTACCGATAGTTCCACGTGGAACATTTCATTTTCTAGCTTGGCATCTACCGTTACCGCGTAGCTTTTCCAGCCGGCCAGGGGGCTGATCAGGGCAGGTCGCTTCAGCAAGTGCTGGAAGGAAAGGCGCAGGTACGCAGCCGAAGAAAGCCCTTCGTGGCTGGCGAGAAAGGTCGCCAGCAGGTTGCGAATGGCCATTGGGCTCAGTGGCTGATGTTCCAGCGACTCTAGTGCCAGGTACAGGCGAGACATGTGAATGCCGCGCGCGCTGCCATCCACCAGGCTGACGCCGGCATCGGCCATCGCCGCTACATTGCGCCCATCCATTGGTACAGGCAAGGCGATGCCGCACATACCAACCCAGTTCAGGGGCGTGGCGTGTTGTTGGGACTGGGCGGCGATGTCGGGGAGCAGCAGGCTAGTCATCAGAAATACCAGGTCAGGGAAGCGTCAGCGGCAGCCGCCAAGCAGGCTGCAGTGCAGGTTGAAACGTTGGCCACTGGAACTGGATACGCGGTTCAGCGTGGTCCAGCCAACGCGGCGGCTATATCCCACCCAGGCTTCACCATCGCTGGCCAGGCCGGTGAAGAAGGTCAGCGAGCCATAGCGGCTGTTGGTTTGCGCCCACAGGCGGCGGGTAGCACTGTCGAAACCACGCAAGTAGAAATGGCTGCCTTCGGTGCGCACGCTGTAGTAGCTGCCATGGCGATCCTGGCAGGCCAGCAGTGTTGCACTGCGCGTACACAGCGCCAGCGTGCTGGCCTGGGGCATGGCGAGCACGGATGCGGGCGCGACGAGCGTCAAACACAAGGCAGCGCGGAACAGGTTCATTTCAATCTCCGGGTACTCATCCGACGAGTACGACTTGGCGAAATTGTATTGTTACTTTATAACATTATGCAATGCATCGTTTCGAATGCGCTCGCCTGAAGAGATTTCGCCATGTCCAACCGTTTACCCGTCACTGTGCTGTCCGGCTTCCTCGGCGCCGGCAAGAGCACCTTGCTCAACCATGTACTGCGTAATCGCGACAACCTTCGGGTAGCCGTGATCGTCAATGACATGAGTGAAATCAATATCGACGCCAGCGAGGTGCAACGCAATGTCAGCCTGAACCGCGCCGAGGAAAAACTGGTGGAGATGAGCAACGGCTGCATCTGCTGCACCCTGCGTGAAGACCTGCTGGAAGAAGTTGCCCGCCTGGCTGAGGAAGGCCGTTTCGATTACCTGTTGATCGAGTCCACCGGTATCTCAGAACCGCTGCCGGTGGCCGAGACGTTCACCTTCCGCGACGAGCAGGGGCGTAGCCTGTCCGATATGGCGCGCCTGGACACCATGGTTACGGTAGTCGATGGGCTGAACTTCCTGCGCGATTATCAGGCTGCCGACAGCCTCGCCAGCCGAGGCGAAACCTTGGGCGAGGAAGACGAGCGGTCGATCAGCGACCTGCTGATCGAACAGGTCGAGTTCGCTGACGTGCTGCTGCTGAGCAAGATCGACCTGATCAGCCAGCACGAGCGCGAGGAGCTGACCGCCATTCTGCGCAGCCTCAATGCCCGTGCGCAGATCGTGCCGATGGTCATGGGCCAGGTGCCGCTGGCGCGGATTCTGGACACCGGCCTGTTCGACTTCGACCAGGCATCCCAGGCGCCGGGTTGGCTCAAGGAACTGCGTGGCGAGCACATTCCCGAAACCGAGGAGTACGGCATCGCGGCCACCACCTGGACAGCACGCCGGCCCCTGCACCCCCAGCGCTTTTTCGACTTTGTCCACAACACCTGGAGCAATGGCAGGTTGCTGCGCTCCAAGGGCTTCTTCTGGCTGGCCAGCAAGTTCCAGGAGGCCGGCAGCTGGTCCCAGGCCGGCGGCATGATGCGCCATGGCCTGGCCGGGCGTTGGTGGCGGTTCGTGCCACATGACCACTGGCCTGAGGACAAGCAAAGCAAAGCCGACATCCTCAAGCACTGGAGCGCGGAAACCGGCGATTGCCGCCAGGAGCTGGTATTCATTGGGCAGAACATCGACTTCGTGAAGTTATCCACAGCGCTCGACCGTTGCTTGCTCACCGATGAGGAAATGGAAATGGGCCCCATGGCCTGGCTGCGGTTGGACGATCCGTTCGGCCCTTGGCATGCAGAGGAGGCAGCATGAACTTCGCGTTACAGCCTGTGGATATCCGCCAGGTGCATGGCGACTCACCTAGAACGCTGACCGAAATTTTCCAGGATGGCGTCAACTTGGCCGTGTGGGAGCGCCGCCTGCCGGCCCAGCTGGAGGACTTCGCCACGCTGGCGATCAGCCTCGGCCAGACATTGGCCGACCAGCGCGTGCTGGATGTGAATGAGCACGAGCCGCCTTTGCTGCCGGGGTTGCTGGCCGAGGCTGCGGATCTGCACGGCTACGAGAGCTTCGTCGCAGATGTGAAATGGTTGATCTCGGCCTACACCTGCCTGCTTGGCGCACGCCGGGTCGGCCTGCGCCTGCGGGTACTGCAAGGCGCCATGTGCCCGCGTTTCCATGTGGATAACGTGCCGCTGCGCTTGCTGACCACGTACGCCGGCCCTGGTAGCGAGTGGCTTGAGGAAGGCGCGATAGAGCGGGTGGGCTTGCACCTTGCGCCAGCGCCTGTGGATAACATTCGCACCTTGCAGGCCGGCGACGTGGCGGTGCTCAAGGGTGAAAAATGGCTGGGCAACGAGGGCGCGGGACTTATCCACCGCTCGCCACCCGGTGACCGGAGGCGCCTGCTGCTCAGCCTTGACTGGTTGGCCTGACGGGGCATAGTGAGGGGAAATTCGCCTGGTAATGCTTGCATGCTGCAGAACATCCCCACCCATGTCATCGCCGGCCCCCTGGGCGCGGGCAAGACCAGCTTGATCCAGCAGTTGATGGCACAGCGCCCGGCTGGTGAACGTTGGGCCGTATTGGTCAATGAATTCGGCCAGGTTGGCCTGGACGCGGCACTGCTCAGCCGCGACGAGGACGGCATCGCCATCGCTGAAGTGGCGGGGGGCTGCCTGTGCTGCGTCAACGGCACGCCCTTCCAGGTCGGGTTGGGGCGGCTGCTGCGCAAGGCGCGCCCCGACCGGTTGTTCATCGAGCCTTCCGGGTTGGGCCACCCTTTGCAGCTACTGAACCAACTGCGGGCTGCGCCGTGGATCGGGGTGCTGGCGGTCCAGCCTTTGGTGATGGTACTCGACGCCCAGGCGCTGGCCAGAGGCGAGCCATTGCCGGCCTCTCAACAGCAAGCCCTGGACGCTGCAGCGTTGCTTGTGCTGAATAAAGCCGACGCTGTGGACGAAGATATTAAGTTGTTGATAAATAACAAGTTTTCATCTATCCACAGGGTTTTGGCCCGGCAGGGCTTGGTCGATCTCGAATCGCTGCCAGTTTCATCCACAAGTCAGTTTGATGACGTTTCTGTGAATAAATGGTTAGAGGAAAGGCTATCCACAGCGCCTGAGGCCCTGTGGATAGATCCATCCCAGGCGATGTGTTCAGTGGGAGAGGGTGAGGGGGGTTGGAGCATCGGCTGGCGCTGGCACCCCAGTCGGCAATTTGATCCACAGCGCTTGCTGGCATTTCTCAAGGCGTGGCCATGGGCGCGTGCCAAGGGAGTTATCCACAGCAGCGAAGGTTGGCAGTCATTCAACGGCTTGAGAGGGGAGTTGGGGCTGTGGCAGCCAAGTGACTGGCGCAAGGACTCGCGGGTCGAGCTGATTTTCGGGCAAGCGCAGCCGCAGCAAGCGTTGATGGAAGGGTTGGCTGAGTGCCTGACCCCCTGAGCGCCTGAAAACTGCTCGGGGTTGTATGGCACCGGCCTTGCCGGTGATCGCGAGCTGCGCTCGCTCCTACGGGGTGTTGCGCAGGGCTGGTAGGAGCGAGCAGAGCTCGCGATGGGCCGCACCGCAGCCCGCACGGTTTCAGTTCCGCCAGCGGTTGTGTTCCTGCCGCCACTGTTGCATCTCGATCACATTGTCGGCACGGGGCGGGGTCTTGATCTCGAACGGGTAGGGCGCCAGCTCGATCTGCATGCTATGGGCGCCGAACTGGGTCACGGTGCCGGGGTGGCGTTGCTCCCCGGTGACCGTGAACTCGAACCCATACACACGGGCCAGGCGCTTGCGGCCATTGGCATCGCGGATGAAACCGATGCGCTTGAGCGCCACCGCGTCGTCGAGCAGTTCCAGGTCCAGTTTGGCGCAGTGCTGTTTGACCCGCTCAAGGGCCTTCTCGCGCAGCCCGTGGTTATGCCATAACCAGGCGCCTGCCGTGCCCAATACCATCAGGACGAAGAGATTCTCCAGGGTCAACATTTGCGTATGCTCCAAACAGATGGAATCAGCTTAACTGCGTCCCTGGTCTGTCGTACAGGTGGCAATCGAGTTCATACTGCGCGACGCACAATCCTTGAAACCGTTTTGGAAAACGCCTGTATGAAACGTACCCCGCACCTGCTCGCCATTCAGTCCCACGTGGTCTTCGGCCACGCCGGCAACAGCGCCGCGGTGTTTCCCATGCAGCGTATCGGGGTCAATGTCTGGCCACTCAACACCGTGCAGTTCTCCAATCACACTCAGTATGGCCAGTGGGCGGGCGATGTGCTCGCGCCTGCGCAAATTCCTGCGTTGGTGGAAGGCATTTCCAATATCGGTGAGCTGGGCCACTGCGATGCCGTGCTCTCCGGCTACCTGGGCAGTGCCGAGCAGGGCCGGGCGATCCTTGCGGGGGTCGAGCGAATCAAGGCGGTGAACCCCAAGGCGCTGTACCTGTGCGACCCGGTGATGGGGCACGCCGAGAAAGGCTGCATCGTGCCTCAGGAGGTCAGCGAGTTCCTGCTTGAGCAGGCCGTGGCCAAGGCTGACATCCTGTGCCCCAACCAGCTGGAGCTGGACAGTTTCTGCGGCCGCCGCGCGCAGTCGCTGGATGATTGCGTCGGCATGGCCCGCAGCTTGCTGGCGCGTGGCCCGCAGGTGGTGCTGGTCAAGCACCTGGCCTACCCAGGGCGCGACGAGAACACCTTCGAAATGCTGCTGGTCACCGCGGACCAGAGCTGGCACCTGCGCCGCCCGTTGCTGGCCTTCCCGCGCCAGCCCGTGGGCGTGGGCGACCTCACCTCGGGGCTGTTCCTGGCCCGCGTGCTGCTGGGCGACAGCTGGCTGCAGGCATTCGAGTTCACGGCTGCAGCTGTGCATGAAGTGCTGCTGGAAACCCAGGCCTGCACCAGCTACGAGTTGCAGCTGGTGCGGGCCCAGGATCGCATCGCCCACCCGCGCGTGCGCTTCGAGGCGCAGCGCCTGGCGGGTTAAACCGCTTCGTCGGCTTTCAGGTCCTGGTAGCGCTTTTCCAGTTCCTGGCGAATCTGGCGGCGCTGCTGGCCTTGCAGGAAGCGGCGCTTCTCTTCGCTCGATTGCGGCTGGCGCGGCGGCACCGGTACCGGGCGGCGGTTGTCATCGACGGCGACCATGGTGAAGAAGCAGCTGTTGGAATGGCGCACCGAGCGCTCGCGGATGTTTTCGGTCACCACCTTGATACCCACCTCCATGGAGGTGTTGCCGGTGTAGTTGACCGACGCCAGGAAGGTCACCAGTTCGCCAACGTGCACCGGCTCGCGGAAGATCACCTGGTCGACCGACAGGGTTACCACGTAACTGCCGGCATAGCGGCTGGCGCAGGCATAGGCCACTTCGTCCAGGTACTTGAGCAAGGTGCCGCCATGTACGTTGCCAGAGAAGTTGGCCATGTCCGGGGTCATCAGGACGGTCATGCTCAGCTGGGCGTTTCCAGGTTCCATAGTGTGCTCACGGTTTGGTTGCGCTGAATCGGGGCGGGTATCTGCAGACACTTCTGTTTCCCCTCTTTGAAGGTTTGCCTTCCTGGTTTACGGGACGTTGGCCGCCGTTCCATGGTCACGCCGATTGCGTCATCACAGGCGGCTGATCAGCCGATCTGTTTCTGCATATTGCACCGGCTTTTTGCGGCGGGGTGCGATGTTAACCTGAGTACGCCCATGCAACATGGGCTTTCCTGCACTTAATACAGTATGTACTCGCTGCTCGCTCGGCTTGCCTTGGCAGAGGAGCGGTCTGCCTGGGCATCCCGCAACGTCGAAAAGGAGTATCGCGCCATGCATGCCATCAGTTTCATCCAGGACCTGGCAGTGATCATGCTGGTCGCCGGCGTGGTGACGATTCTTTTCCATCGCCTCAAGCAGCCCGTGGTGCTGGGCTACATCGTCGCAGGCTTCATCATCGGCCCGCACACCCCGCCCTTCGGCCTGATTCACGACGAAGACACGATCAAGACCCTGGCCGAACTCGGGGTGATCTTCCTGATGTTCTGCCTGGGCCTGGAATTCAGCCTGCGCAAGCTGTTCAAGGTGGGCGCCACGGCATTCATTGCGGCGTTCCTGGAAATCGTCCTGATGATCTGGATCGGTTTCGAGATCGGCCGCTGGTTCGGCTGGAATACCATGGACTCGCTGTTCCTCGGCGCGATTCTGGCGATTTCCTCGACCACCATCATCGTCAAGGCGCTGAACGACCTGAAAATGAAGAACGAGCGCTTTGCCCAGCTGATCTTCGGCGTGCTGATCGTCGAGGACATCCTCGGTATCGGCATCATCGCGCTGCTCTCGGGCATCGCGGTCAGCGGCACGGTCAGCTCGGGCGAGGTGTTCTCGACGGTCGGCAAGCTCTCGCTGTTCATGATCGTCGCCCTGGTGGTGGGTATCCTGCTGGTGCCGCGGCTATTGGCCTACGTGGCCAAGTTCGAAAGCAACGAGATGCTGCTGATCACCGTGCTCGGCCTGTGCTTCGGCTTCTGCCTGTTGGTGGTGAAGCTTGAGTACAGCATGGTGCTGGGGGCCTTCCTGATTGGCGCGATCATGGCGGAATCGCGCCAGTTGCTGAAGATCGAGCGGTTGATCGAGCCGGTACGCGACCTGTTCAGCGCCATCTTCTTCGTTGCCATTGGCCTGATGATCGACCCCCAGGTGTTGGTCGACTACGCCTGGCCGATCGTGGTGATCACCCTGGCGGTGGTGCTGGGCAAGATGCTGTCGTGCGGCATGGGTGCTTTCATTGCCGGCAACGATGGCCGCACATCGCTGCGGGTGGGCATGGGCCTTTCACAGATTGGCGAATTTTCTTTCATCATCGCGGCGCTGGGGATGACCCTGCAGGTCACCAGTGACTTCCTCTATCCCGTCGCCGTGGCTGTTTCGGCCATCACCACGTTGTTGACCCCGTACCTGATCCGCGCTGCCGACCCGTTGTCGCAGAAACTCGGCAACGTGATGCCACGGCGCCTGGGGCGGGTGTTGTCGTTGTATGGCGAGTGGCTGCGCAACATCCAGCCGCAAGGCGAAAGCGCGATGCTGGCGGCCATGATCCGGCGCATCCTGCTGCAGGTGGGGGTGAACCTGGCACTGGTGATCGCCATCTTCTTCAGCGGCGGTTACTTTGCCGGGCGTATCGGTGCCTGGCTCAATGAGTGGATCACCGATGTCAGCCAGCAAAAAGCGGTGATCTGGGGCGCGGCGTTGCTGCTGTCGCTGCCATTTTTGATTGCGGCGTACCGCAAGCTCAAGGCGCTGTCGATGCTGCTGGCGGAGATGGGGGTGAAGCCGGAAATGGCTGGGCGGCATACTCAACGTGTGCGCCGCGTGGTGGCCGAGGTGATTCCCCTGCTGTCGCTGCTGGTGATCTTCCTGCTGCTGTCGGCGTTGTCGGCGAGCATTCTGCCCACCAGCGAACTGTTGCTGATTATCGCGGTGGTGGCGGCGGGCGTGGTGGCGCTGCTGTGGCGCTGGTTTATCCGCGTGCATTCGCGGATGCAGATTGCCTTGCTGGAGACGCTGGAAAACAACCGCGATCATTCACACTGATGAAGGGCGCCGCGTGCGGCGCATCGCGAGCTCTGCTCGCTCCTACCGGATCAGGCTACGGCCTGGTAGGAGCGAGCAAAGCTCGCGATGGGGCAAGCACGGTACTCAGCTTTCCAGCCAAACGTCCCGCGCCCAGTGCCACACCGATTCCCAACTGTCCTCGCTCATTACTTCTTCTTCGCCGTCCCACAGCACCACGGTGCCATCTTCCTCGACGCAATAGTAATTGCCGCCATCCTGGCACAGCGGGATCAGGTCGCGCGGTACGCCAGCGTCCCAGGCGTTGGCGGCCACATCGGGCAGGTAGGTGTGCGACTGCGGGTCGGTGCAGGTCACCGGCTCCAGCGAGCCGTACACCACATCACTGACAGTCAGCAGGAACTCCTTGAACACGAAGGGAATGTTGATGAACAGCTGTTCTTCAATTTCAACCAGCTGGTCCTCATCGGGAAGCTCCAGTGGCACGGGCACTGGCTCATTGGCTTCACGGAGTTGTTCGATCACTTCTTCCACGGTTCACATCCTCTGACCTTGATGACAACGCTGCGCGTTATACCCTAGTAGCCTGCTTTGGCAAAAGCAAAACCCCGGGACAGGCCCGGGGTTTTTTGGACAACGCGCGTTGGTTAACCGTTCTGACGGATACCGGCAACCAGCCAAGGCTGGTTATCGCCCTGGGCGCGAACCATGTGCCAGCTTTCGCTGAAGGCCTCACCCTGGTCGAAGCGCGAGTTCTTCGACACGCCACGGAAGGTCAGGGTGGCGTCGGTGCGGTCGGCGCGATCATCAACGCCGTCCAGCTGCACATCGAGGTTGTCGATGTAGGTGGACTGGAAGCCATCACCCAGTTCGGCACGCTCGCGCTTGAGGAATTCAAGCATTTGCGGGGTGACGAATTCGGCAATCTTGTCCATTTCGTTGGCATCCCAGTGCTGCTGCAGCGCCTGGAAGTGGTTGCGCGCAGCGGCCAGGAAGCTCTGCTCGTTGAACCAGGCCGGGGCATTGATCACCGGTGCGGCTGCGGCGGCAGGTGCGGCCGAACCCCCGAAGATGGTCTGCTGGGCCGGTTGAGCGGCCTGGCCGTGGGCTTCACGCTGGAACGGCGCGTGGCCTGGAGCGGCCATTTGCGGCTGCTGTTGGCGACGGCGCGCGGCGATGAAGCGGAACACCAGGAAGGCGATCAGGCCCATGATCAGGAAGTCCATGATCTGCATGCCCTGGAAGCCATCACCCATGAACATGGAGGCCAGCAGGCCACCGGCAGCGAGGCCGGCCAGTGGGCCCAGCCAGCGCGAAGCACCGCTGGCGGCCGCTGGCGCGCGGCCAGGTGCGGTCGGCGCGGCGGCAGGCGTGGTTGGCGTGGCCTGGCGGGTTTGGTGGATTGGCGCGGCGCCCGAGCTCTTGCCGCCGCCGAAACGCTTGGCGTTGGCGTCCAGGCTCAGCGTCAGGCCGACGCAGAGCGCCAGTGCGATGCTAAGAAAACGTTGCATAGATGGGATTTCCCCTGTTGTGGATTGCACGCGCGTCATGGTGCACAGGTTCCTGTGCACATGACCAGCGACAAGATGTTTCCAGCTTTTGCCTGAACCCTGCGCTGGCCCCTGGTAGGAGCGACAGTATGTCGCGATGGGGTGCGCCAGCAGCCCCTGATCGCGGGTTGTGCTTGCAGCATGGAGGGCTGCTTTGCAGCCCATCGCGACATGTTGTCGCTCCTACCGGGAAGTGTTTGGGGTTCAGAGGGCTTCGAGCTTGGCGTAGCCGAGCATCAGCCATTTGCTGCCTTCGGCAAAGTTCACCTGCACCCGTGCCTGGGCGCCGGAGCCCTCGAAGTTGAGGATCACCCCTTCGCCGAACACCGCGTGCTGCACCCGCTGGCCCAGGTTGAAGGCGGTCTGCGGAATGGCGGCATTGGCGAACAGGCTGCTGGCCGTGCTGGTCGAGCCACCGAATGGCCGGCTGACGCTGTTGGAAAGCCGAACTTCCTGAACCAGGCCGCTCGGAATCTCGCGTACGAAACGAGACACCTTATTGTAGGTTTCGCTCCCGTACAGCCGCCGCGTTTCGGCATAGGTCATGATCAGCTGGCGCATGGCGCGGGTGATGCCCACGTAGGCCAGGCGGCGTTCCTCTTCCAGGCGGCCGGGCTCTTCCAGGCTCATCTTGTGCGGGAACAGGCCTTCTTCCATGCCCACCAGGAACACGAACGGGAACTCCAGGCCCTTGGCGCTGTGCAGGGTCATCAGCTGGATGCTGTCTTCGTGTTCGTCGGCCTGGGCGTCGCCGGCTTCCAGCGAGGCATGGCCGAGGAACGCCGACAGCGGCGACAGGTCGGCGTCATCCTCGCTGGGCTCGAAGTTACGCGCCGCGCTGACCAGTTCCTCAAGGTTTTCTACCCGTGCCTGGCCCTTTTCACCCTTTTCTTCCTGGTGATAGATAATCAGCCCGGACTGCTCGATGGCCGTTTGGGTCATGGTGTGCAGGGGCATGTCCGCGACCTTGCCGGCCAAGCCCTCGATCAGTTCGATGAAGGCGCCCAGGGCACTGGCCGCACGGCCCTTGAGGGCCTTGGCGGCGAGCAGCTGGCACATTGCTTCCCACATCGACAGCTGGCTGTGGCGGGCATGCTCGCGGATGGCCTCGACGGTTTTCTCGCCAATGCCACGCGGCGGCACGTTGATGACTCGCTCCAGGGCGGCATCGTTGCCACGGCCCTCGATCAGGCGCAGGTAGGCCATGGCATTCTTGATTTCAGCGCGTTCGAAGAAGCGCTGGCCGCCATAGATGCGGTAGGGAATGCGCTCACGCAGCAGGGCCTCTTCCAGCACCCGCGACTGGGCGTTGGAGCGGTACAGGATGGCGATGTCGCTGCGCGCGTTGCCTTGCTTTATAAGGCTTTCGATGGTTTCGACCACGTAGCGCGCTTCGTCGTGCTCGTTGTAGGCCGCGTACAGCGTCAGTGGCTCGCCTTCGCCCATGTCGGTCCACAGTTCCTTGCCCAGGCGCCCGCTGTTGTTGGCAATCAGCGCGTTGGCCGCCTTGAGGATGCCGCCGGTGGAGCGGTAGTTCTGCTCCAGGCGGATCATCTCGGCATCGGGGAAGTCGGCGGTGTACTGGTGGATGTTTTCGATCTTCGCGCCGCGCCAGCCGTAGATCGACTGGTCGTCGTCGCCCACGGCCATCAGGCTGCCGCCGTTCTTGCCGGCCAGCAGGCGCAGCCAGGCGTACTGCACGGCGTTGGTGTCCTGGAATTCGTCCACCAGCAGGTGGCGGAAACGGCGCTGGTAATGTTCCAGCAGGCCGGGGTGGTCGCGCCACAGGTCGAGGGCACGCAGCAGCAACTCGGAGAAATCGATGACCCCGGCGCGTTCGCAGGCCTGCTCGTAGGCGCTGTAGACGTCACGCATGGTCTGCAGGAACAGGTCGCCACCGGCCTGGATATGCTGCGGGCGCAGGCCTTCGTCCTTCTGCCCGTTGATGAACCACTGGGCCTGGCGGGCGGGCCATTTCTGTTCGTCCAGGCCCAGTTCGCGCATCACCCGCTTGATCAGGCGCTGCTGGTCGTCGCTGTCGAGGATCTGGAAGTTCTGCACCAGCCGCGCTTCCTGCCAGTGCGCCCGCAGCAGGCGGTGCGCCAGGCCGTGGAAGGTGCCCACCCACATGCCCGCCGGGTTGATGCCCAGCAGCTGTTCGATCCGCTGGCGCATCTCGGCGGCGGCCTTGTTGGTGAAGGTCACCGACAGGATCGAATGCGGCGAGGCCTGCTCGACCTGGATCAGCCAGGCGATGCGGTGCACCAGCACGCGGGTTTTACCGGAACCGGCGCCAGCAAGCACCAGCTGACGCCCAAGCGTGGCCGCGACGGCCTGGCGTTGGGCATCGTTGAGGGAGTTCAGCAGGAGGGAGAGGTCGTCTGTGTGCATGCGGCCATTCTAGGGGGAGGCAGGTTACGGGGCAAACACTGCACTGTATAAATATTCACCCTGCAGCGAGCCATTCATCGCCAAGGCCAGGTGAAAGATGACCTGGAGCAGTTTGGTCGACCGCATCGCTTGTGTAAGATCGCTGCTCGTTCAGTGCCAACCATAACAAGAACTCTACAAGAATCAGCGCCATGACCCAGCAATGCACGGTGATCGGAGTATCACCGGAAGTGACACGGAACGTGCGCAGGCAATTCGCCACCCAACTGTCCGTGGAGCGAACCCGCCTGCTTTACCAGGGCTCGTTGTTGCCCACTCTGTTCATGTTGTTCAACGGCCTGCTGTGTGCCTGGCTGTTGTGGAGCCCGGCGCGCTACCTGTTGGTGATCGTGTGGCTGGTCTGGCTGCTGGCGTTGGTGGCCTTGCGGGTCATCCAGGTGGCGGCGTTCGAGGCAGCGGCGCCCCAGCGCCAGGCCAGCCGTGCCTGGCGGCGCATGTTCCTGGCAGGTTCTGCGTTCAGCGGCCTGACCCTGGCCTGCGCCGCCATCGCCCTGGTGCCGGAGGAAAACTTCCTGCAGCAGGCCTGGGTTTTCGGCCTGCTGGGCATGGCTACCCTGAGCGCCAGCATCGCCTACGCAGTCAGCCTGCCGGCGTTTCTCAGTTTCGCCTTGCCCTGCCTGCTGCCGCCAATCGCCTTTCTGTTCTACTTCGATACCGGCCAGCAACAGGGTTGGGGCTGGCTGGGGCTGATCCTGCTGGCGGCCTTGATGGTGGTGGCCTGGCAGGTCAATCGCCTGCTCGACCGCAGCCTGTTGCGGCGCTTCCAGAACCAGGCCTTGAACCAGGACCTGCAGCGCATTTCAGCGCAGAAGGTGTTGGAAGAACAGCAGCGCCTGGCCGCGACAGTGTTCGAAGCCAGCAACGATGGCATTGCGGTGTTCAGCGCCGACTTCGTGGTACTGGCCGTGAACCAGCCCTATTGCCAGATGACCGGGTACGAGCGCGCGCAGTTGCTGGGGCACGAGTTCTTCGAGCTGCCGTGCAGCAGCGACGCCCGTCGCCACAGCCAGGCGATCGAGCAGGCGCTGCAGGTACAAGGCGGCTGGCAAGGCGAGCTGGTGGAAGCACGCCGGCAAGGCGAGTTGCACCCGCAATGGTTGCGCCTTACCGCGGTGCGCGATACCGAAGGCCGATTGAGCCAGGTGGTTGGCTTCTTCACCGACCTGTCGGCGCGACGTGCCTCCGAGGAGCGCCTGCGCTATCTGGCGCACTACGACGAGTTGAGTGGCCTGGCCAACCGTGCGCTGTTCCGCCTGCGCCTGCTCGAAGCCAGCCAGCGAGTACGCCACAGCGGCCGCAGCCTGGCGCTGCTGCACATCGACCTGGACCGCTTCAAGCTGCTCAATGAAAGCCTGGGCCATGAGCTGGCCGACCAACTGATCCGCAAGATCGCCCGGCGCATTGCCAGCACCGTGCCTGAGGCCGACACCGTGGCGCGGCTGTCGGGTGATGAGTTCGCCGTGCTGTTCGACGGCTACAGCAACCTGTCCAGCCTGGTGCGGGTGACCACCCGGTTGCTGAACAAGCTGCGTGTGCCCCAGCGCCTGAACGACCATGAAGTGGTGGTCAGCGCCTCGGTGGGCATCAGCATGCTCACCGACGCCTCGCTGGACGTCGACACCTTGATCAGCCAGGCCGATATGGCCAAGCAACATGCCAAGCACCTGGGCGGCGATAATTTCCAGTTCTACACCGAGAGCCTGCGGGCCAGCACCCTGGAGCGCCTGCAGCTGGAAACCCAGTTGCGCCGGGCCCTCGAGGAAGGCCAGCTGCTGGTCTATTACCAACCCAAGCTGTGCCTGCGCACCGGCCGCCTGCACGCGGCCGAGGCGCTGGTGCGCTGGCAGCACCCGCAACGCGGTATGGTGCCGCCCGCCGAGTTCATTGGCCTGGCCGAAGAAACCGGGCTGATCGCACCCATGGGCGAGTTCGTGCTACGTCGCGCCTGCGAACACGCTTGCCAGTGGCTGCGCGATGGCCTGGAGGTTCGGGTTTCGGTGAACCTGTCGGTGTACCAACTGCGCCAGGGCAAGCTGGTGAGCCTGGTGCGCCAGGTGCTGGAGGAAACCGGGCTGGCGCCGCAGCAGCTGGAACTGGAGCTGACGGAAAGCCAGTTGCTGGACAACGTGGAACACATCATCACCACCTTCGAACAGCTGCACACCCTGGGCGTGCAACTGGCCATCGACGACTTTGGCACCGGCTATTCATCCCTGAGCTACCTCAAGCGCCTGCCGGTGGATTACGTGAAAATCGACCAGGCCTTCATCCGCGGCCTGCACGAAGGCAGCCAGGACGCGGCCATCACCCGGGCGATCATCACCATGGCCGGCAGCCTGGGCCTCAAGGTGGTGGCGGAAGGGGTGGAAACGCCGCAGCAACTGGCGTTCCTGCGCGAGCAGGCCTGTGATGAGGCCCAGGGCTACCTGATCAGCCGGCCCATCCCCGAGCCGGATTTCCGGCGCTTGCTGGCCAGCCCGTGGCAAGCCTGAGCCACGGGCGGTTCAGGCATGCCAATGCCGGCCATGGCGCGCCAGCAAGCTGTTGGCCTGCTCCGGGCCATTGCTGCCGGCCGCATAGTGGCGGGGCGCCTGGAAGTGCTCCTCCCAGCCCTTGATGATCGGGTCGACCCAGGCCCAGGCGGCCTCTACTTCGTCGCGGCGCATGAACAGCGTCGAATCGCCTTCGAGGATGTCCAGCAGCAGGCGCTCATAGGCCTCCCAGCGGCGGGTCTGGCCGAATACCTGGGCCAGGTTGAGGTCCAGGTCGACGGGTTCCAGGCGCATGCCCTTGCCCGGGCTCTTGGTCATCATGCGCAGGCTGATGCGCTCATCCGGCTGTAGCTGGATCAGCAACTGGTTGACCTGGCCGCCGTTGAACAGCTCATGCGGCACTGGCTTGAACTGGATGACGATCTGCGACGAGCGCCGCGCCATGCGCTTGCCGGTGCGCAGGTAGAACGGCACGCCGGCCCAGCGCCAGTTGTCGATGTGGGCATGCACGGCGACGAAGGTTTCGCTGTCGCTGTCGTTGTCCACGTCCTTTTCGAAGTAATAGGCCGGCACCTCCTGGCCACCGATGTAGCCGGCGCCGTACTGGCCGCGCACGGTCTTGTCCTGCACGTCCTGGCCGGTGATCGGCTTGAGCGCCCGCAGCACCTTCACTTTCTCGTCGCGCACGGCCTCGGCTTCGAACTGCGCCGGGGGCTCCATGGCGACCAGGCACAATAGTTGCAGCAGGTGATTCTGCAGCATGTCGCGAGTTGCCCCGGCGCGGTCGTAGTAGCCGCCGCGGTTTTCCACACCAAGGGTTTCGCACACGCTGATCTGCACATGGTCGACCTGGCCATTGCGCCATACCGGTTCCAGCAGGGCATTGGCAAAGCGCAGGGCCATGAGGTTCTGCACTGTCTCCTTGCCCAGGTAGTGGTCGATGCGAAACACCTGGGGTTCGTCGAACACCGCGCCAATCGCTTCGTTGATGGCAGTGGCCGAGGCCAGGGAGTGGCCGATGGGCTTTTCCAGCACGATGCGCGCTTCGTTGTCGGCAAGCCCGGCGACCCGCAGGTGGTTGGCAATCGGCACGAACAGGTTGGGGGCGGTGGCCAGGTAGTAGATGCGCGTCAGCCCTCCAGGCTCGCCCAGGTAACGCGCCAGGCGGCCGAAATCGGCGCTTTGCGCGGCGTCCATGGGGAAGTAGTCCAGCCGTGCGGAAAACCGCTGCCACACTTCCTCTTCGAAGTCCTGGCGGGCGACCTGGGCCCGGCAGTGGCGCTCGGCAAGCGTGAGGTACTGGTCACGGCTGATGGGGCGGCGGGCGAGGGCGATGATGCGCACGGCGTTGTTCAGGCGTGCCTCGCGGAACAGGTGATACAGCGCTGGCAGCAGTTTGTGCAGGGCTAGGTCACCGGTGCCACCGAACACCAGAATGTCGCAAGGGATAGTCAAACCACCACTCTCCACGTTCGTTTAACTGGGCGGGTTGGCGTCCATGTAGTATAACTACAAGAAAGCTACATCCCGGCCAGCCGATCATAACCGAGTCCAGCCCGTGAATCTGTTGCAACATATCGCCCAATCGCGCCACCTGCTGCGCAAATCGGAACTGAAAGTGGCCGACCACGTGCTGCTCGACCCGGCTGCCGTCATGCACAGCTCGATGGCCGACCTGGCGCACAGCGTGGGCATCAGTGAGCCGACCATCGTGCGATTCTGCCGGGCGATCGGCTGTTCGGGCTTCCAGGACCTCAAGCTCAAGCTGGCGCAAAGCCTGGCCGCCGGCGCCAGTTTCGGCCAATTCGCCATCCATGAAGATGACTCGGTTGCCGACTACAGCCTGAAGATCTTCGACACCACCCTGCATACCCTGATGGAAGTGCGCGAACACCTCGACCCGCACGCCCTGCAACAGGCCGTGAGTGCCATGGCCCAGGCGCAGCGCGTGGAGTTCTATGGCTTTGGCGCTTCCGGCGCGGTAGCGGCAGATGCCCAGCACAAGTTCTTCCGCCTGTTGCTCAGCGCTGCGGCCTATTCCGACCCGCACATGCAGGCGATGTCGGCCGTTACCCTCAAGCCGGGTGATGTGGCGGTGTGCATTTCCCAGTCGGGGCGCTCCAAGGATTTGCTGATCACTGCCAACCTGGTGCGCGAGAGTGGGGCCAACCTGATTACCCTATGCCCAAGCGCAACGCCGCTGGCGGAGCTGTCGACGGTCAACCTGGCCATCGATGTGCATGAAGACACCGAAATCTATACGCCGCTGACCTCGCGTATCGCCCACCTGGTGGTGATCGACGTGCTGGCCATGGGCGTGGCCATGGCCCGTGGGCCGAGCCTGGTCAATCACCTCAAGAGTGTGAAGCGCAGCTTGCGCAGCCTGCGTTTGTCGCCCAAGTCGATCAAGGCTACCGACGACTGATTTGTGTTTGTCTGTGCCGGCCTCTTCGCGGGGCAAGCCCGCTCCTACATGGATGGCCTCACCGTTTGTAGGGGCGGGCTTGCCCGCGAAGAGGCCGGCACAGGCGGTCAGATTTCATGGTTTTGTCACCAATCCACAGCCAAACCGTAAACCCCAGGCGCCAGTCTGAAACTCCCGCATCCTATCTGGGAGACAGGCCATGGCTCGTGATTTCGACGGTACGTACCAACCCAGCGCCAAAGCTCGCAAGCAGCAGGAAAAGGACCAACGCCGCATGGAATATCGCCGTGCGATCGAAAGCTACTGCGACCAGCGCCAATTGCTGCGCGACCTGGCCGACTACCCCGAACTGCAAGAACTCACCGTGTGGCAGGCGTCGGCGGCATCTTCCCCGAAAAACGTTCAACAAGCGCGCTGATCAGCGCACGTTCGCTGCGGATGAACGCCAGAAACGCCAAGGCCACCGGCGACTGTCGCTTGGCCTTGGCTTGCACCACGCACCAGCTGCGGTACAGCGGCAGTTCCTCCACCGGGAGCTCCCTGAGCACCCCGGCGGCCAGCTCCATGTTCACGGCGTGGCGGGTCAGCAGGGCGACGCCCAGGCCTGCGATCACGCACTCGCGCTGGGCATCGGCCGAGGCCACTTCCAGGGTTTGGGTGAAGTGCACGCGCTTGTCCTTGAAGTATTCCTCGCAGGCCTTGCGCGTGCCCGAGCCCTGTTCGCGGACCAGCAGGGTATGAGGCTCCAGGTCCTGCAGGCGCAGGTGTTCGAGCTTGCACAACGGGTGCTCGGGCGGCGCCACGGCGATGATCGGGTTGTTCAGGAACGGCAGGAACTCAAGGCCCATGTCCTGCGGCACCATCGACATGATGATGAGGTCGTCACGGTTGTCGGAAAGGCGCCGGATCGCCTGGGCGCGGTTCACCACCGTGAGGGTCAGGTTGACCTCCGGGTGACGCTGCTTGAAGGCGGCGAACAGGTGTGGCACGAAGTACTTGGCACTGGACTCGATCGCCAGTTTCAACTGCCCCTGCAGTGAACCCTGCATGTCCGACAGTTGCATGTCCAGGCTCTCCAGGCGGCCGAAGATGTCGCGGCTGGCGCGCTGCAGCGCCTCGGCCGCTTCGGTCAGGTAGAGCTTCTTGCCAACGTACTCAAACAGCGGCTGCCCCATCAGCTCTTCAAGCTGGCGAATCTGTAGGCTGACCGCCGGTTGCGTCAGCGACATCTCCTCTGCCGCCCGGCTGTACGAGCGTAAATCGCACACCTCGTTGAAAATCTGCAATTGACGTAATGTCATACGCATCAAGGACTTACGCATTTTTATAGGCTCATCGGCAATACCTTGTTACCGAACTATAAGCTTTTGCTAATGCAGCCCCTAACAAATATTGATTTTTGTTTATCAACCTTCGGCGCTAGGGTGAATACGCGACTGGCCAACAACACCTGGTCACGCGCCGACCGGTAAAACCGGATCGTCTGTTCCTACGGCTTTGGGAAGACTCCAGTGATAAAAAAAATCCTGATCGCCAACCGGGGTGAAATCGCAGTTCGGATCGTGCGTGCTTGCGCCGAGATGGGCATTCGCTCTGTCGCGATCTATTCCGACGCCGACCGTCACGCCTTGCACGTCAAGCGCGCCGACGAGGCCTACAGCATCGGTGCCGAGCCGCTGGCCGGGTACCTGAACCCGCGCAAGCTGGTCAACCTTGCTGTGGAAACCGGCTGTGATGCCCTGCACCCGGGTTACGGTTTCCTGTCGGAAAATGCTGAACTGGCAGAGATTTGCGCCGAGCGCGGCATCAAGTTCATCGGCCCGGCTGCCGACGTCATTCGCCGCATGGGCGACAAGACCGAAGCGCGCCGTACCATGATCCAGGCCGGCGTTCCGGTAACCCCCGGCACCGAAGGCAACGTGGCCGATATTCACGAAGCCCTGAGCGAAGGCGACCGCATTGGTTACCCGGTGATGCTCAAGGCCACCTCCGGCGGCGGCGGCCGCGGCATTCGCCGCTGCAACAGCCGTGAAGAGCTGGAGCAGAACTTCCCGCGGGTCATTTCCGAGGCCACCAAGGCCTTCGGTTCGGCGGAAGTGTTCCTGGAAAAGTGCATCGTCAACCCCAAGCACATCGAGGCGCAGATCCTCGGTGACAGCTTCGGCAACGTGGTGCACCTGTTCGAGCGCGATTGCTCGATTCAGCGGCGCAACCAGAAGCTCATCGAAATCGCCCCGAGCCCGCAGCTCACCCCCGAGCAGCGTGCCTACATCGGCGACCTGGCAGTGCGCGCGGCCAAGGCCGTGGACTACGAGAACGCCGGTACCGTGGAGTTCCTGCTCGCCGATGGCGAGGTGTACTTCATGGAGATGAACACCCGCGTGCAGGTGGAACACACCATCACCGAGGAAATCACCGGGATCGACATCGTCCGCGAGCAGATCCGCATTGCCTCGGGCCTGCCGCTGTCGGTGAAACAGGAAGACATCCAGCACCGTGGTTATGCGTTGCAGTTCCGCATCAACGCCGAAGACCCGAAAAACAACTTCCTGCCCAGCTTCGGCAAGATCACCCGCTACTACGCCCCCGGCGGCCCGGGCGTGCGCACCGACACGGCGATCTACACCGGCTACACCATTCCGCCGTTCTACGACTCCATGTGCCTGAAGCTCGTGGTCTGGGCGTTGACCTGGGAAGAAGCCATGGACCGCGGCCTGCGGGCCCTGGACGACATGCGCGTGCAAGGGGTGAAAACCACTGCCGCGTATTACCAGGAAATCCTGCGCAACCCCGAATTCCGTAGCGGCCAGTTCAATACCAGCTTCGTCGAAAGCCACCCTGAACTGACCAACTACTCGATCAAGCGCAAACCCGAAGAGCTGGCCCTGGCCATCGCCGCCGCCATCGCCGCCCACGCAGGCCTGTGAGGAACCCCATAATGTCCAAGAAAATTCACGTAACCGACACGATCCTGCGCGACGCCCACCAGTCCCTGCTGGCCACCCGCATGCGCACCGAAGACATGCTGCCGATCTGCGACAAGCTCGACAAAGTCGGCTACTGGTCGCTGGAAGTCTGGGGCGGCGCTACCTTCGATGCGTGCGTGCGCTTCCTCAAGGAAGACCCATGGGAGCGCCTGCGCAAGCTGCGTGCGGCCCTGCCCAACACCCGCCTGCAGATGCTGCTGCGTGGCCAAAACCTGCTCGGCTACCGCCACTACAGCGACGACGTGGTCAAGGCCTTCGTCGCCAAGGCGGCGGTCAACGGCATCGATGTGTTCCGCATCTTCGACGCCATGAACGACGTGCGTAACTTGCGCGTGGCCATCGAGGCGGTCAAGGCTGCCGGCAAGCACGCCCAGGGCACCATCGCCTACACCGTAAGCCCGGTGCACACCATCGACGCCTTCGTCGCCCAGGCCAAGCAAATGGAAGCCATGGGCTGCGACTCGATCGCGATCAAGGACATGGCCGGCCTGCTGACCCCGTTCGCCACCGGCGAGCTGGTGCGGGCACTGAAGGCCGAGCAGTCGCTGCCGGTGTTCATCCACTCCCACGACACGGCCGGCCTGGCTGCCATGTGCCAGCTCAAGGCGGTGGAAAACGGCGCCGATCACATCGACACCGCGATCTCCAGCTTCGCCTGGGGCACCAGCCACCCAGGCACCGAGTCGATGGTTGCCGCCCTCAAGGGCAGTGAGTTCGACACCGGCCTGGACCTGGAGCTGCTGCAGGAAATCGGCCTGTACTTCTACGCCGTGCGCAAGAAGTACCACCAGTTCGAGAGCGAGTTCACCGCCGTGGATACCCGCGTGCAGGTCAACCAGGTGCCGGGCGGGATGATTTCCAACCTGGCCAACCAGCTCAAGGAGCAGGGCGCGCTCAGCCGCATGAACGAAGTGCTGGCGGAAATCCCGCGGGTGCGTGAAGACCTTGGCTTCCCGCCGCTGGTTACCCCTACCTCGCAAATCGTTGGCACCCAGGCGTTCTTCAACGTACTGGCCGGCGAGCGCTACAAGACCATCACCAACGAGGTGAAGCTCTACCTGCAAGGTGGCTACGGCAAGGCCCCGGGTGTGGTCAACGAGCAGCTGCGCCGCCAGGCGATCGGCAGCGAGGAAGTGATCGACGTGCGCCCGGCCGACCTGCTCAAGCCGGAGATGGCCAAGCTGCGTGGCGACATCGGCGCCCTGGCGCGTTGCGAAGAAGACGTGCTGACGTTCGCCATGTTCCCGGACATCGGGCGCAAGTTCCTCGAAGAGCGCGAAGCCGGCACCCTGACCCCTGAAGTGCTGCTGCCAATTCCCGAGGCCGGCGCTGTCGCCGCTCCGGGCGGTGAAGGCGTGCCGACCGAGTTCGTCATCGACGTGCACGGCGAAACCTACCGCGTCGACATCACCGGCGTGGGCGTGAAGGCCGAAGGCAAGCGCCACTTCTACCTGTCGATCGACGGCATGCCGGAAGAAGTGGTGTTCGAGCCCCTCAACGAGTTCGTGGGCGGCGGCGGCAGCAAGCGCAAGCAGGCCAGCGCCCCGGGCCACGTCAGCACCACCATGCCAGGCAACATCGTCGATGTGCTGGTCAAGGAAGGCGACGTGGTCAAGGCCGGCCAGGCTGTGCTGATCACCGAAGCGATGAAGATGGAAACCGAAGTCCAGGCGGCCATCGCCGGCAAGGTCGTGGCCATCCACGTGGCCAAGGGCGATCGCGTGACGCCGGGCGAGATCCTGATCGAGATCGAAGGCTGAGATAAGCCCTCATCTACAAGCGGTTAACCTCTGGGGAGCGGATGCTCCCCTTTTTTTTGTGTGCGGCCAATACCCAATCCCTGTAGGAGCGGGCTTGCCCCGCGAAGAGGCCAGCTGCCCCAGCACACCCATCAGCTTCTACGGCATGCCTCAAGTGTTTCCACCTGCCCCCCCAGCTGTTGGTTTCCAAGACTCAACCACCGCTCAAACCCCGCCGCCACCTGCGGCCATTCATCATCGGTAATCGAATACCACGCCGTATCGCGGTTATGGTCCTTCACCACCAAATGCTTGCGGAACACCCCCTCGAAGGTGAAACCGAACCGCTCTGCCGCGCGTTTGGAGCGGGCATTGGCGTGGTTGCACTTCCACTCCAGGCGGCGGTTGCCCAGCTCGAAGCTCAGCTTGCCCAGCAGGTAGACGGCCTCGGTGCTCTTGGGCGTGCGCTGCATGGGGGCGCCGAAGGCGATGTGGCCGATCTCGATACGGCCGTGGTCGGGCACGATCGACATGAGCGTGAGCACACCTTGGGCCTGGCCGCTGGCGCGGTCGATGACGGTGAAGTACAGCGGGTCGTGGCCAGCGGCGTTGCCTTGCAGCCAGCGGTCGAACGCGGCGCGCTCGGTGAACGGGCCATAGGGCAGGTAGTCCCACAGTACCGGGTCGGATTCCGGGCCTTGCAGGGCTGCCCACAGGTCATCGCCGTGGCGCGCCGGGTCGAGCTTTTCCAGGCGGATGAAGCGGCCGTCGATGGGCTCGGCCTTGGGCGCCGTGGCGGGTTTCCAGTTCAGTGCGTCAGTCATGTGGCCTACAACCCTTTGCGGAATTGGATGAAGCCTGGGCGCTCGGCAACCTGCTCGTACAGGCTGATGGCGGTGGCGTTGGTTTCGTGGGTCAGCCAGTGCACCTTGATGCAGCCGGCGGCCTTGGCCGTGGTGTATACGTGCTCGATCAACTGGCGGCCGATGCCCAGGCCGCGCTGGGCGCTGTCGACATACAGGTCCTGCAGGTAGCAGGAGTTCTCGATGCTCCAGTTGGAACGATGGTAGATGAAGTTGACCATCCCCACCGCCTTGCCATCGACCCAGGCCAGGGTCGAATGGGTGGGCTCGTTCGGGTCGAGCAGGCGCTGCCAGGTGCTGAGGCTGACCTGCTCGGCCAGTTCGGTCTGGTAGAAGCGCAGGTAGGCCTGCCACAGGGCGAGCCAGGCGGCGTGGTCTTGGGCGCTGACAGGGCGCAGGGTAACGCTGGGCATGGGGCTTTTCCTTCAGAGGTGGCGCATCTGCGCCGCAAGTTGGTTGTCCAGGTAATCGGTGCTGGCGGCCAGGCCGTCGCGCACCCCGGCGAGGTCTTCGGCGCTGCGGTTCTGGCTGAGCTTGCGTGCGCCTTGCAGGCGGGCAATGGGCAAGCGAATGCCGACGATGGCGCGCAGCATGCCGTCGAGGTAGTCGGCAGGGGCGTCGGCGACCTGCCAGGGCTGGCTGCGGCCCTGTTCGTGGCGGTCGGTCAGGCGGCTGACGATCTGCAGCAGCGGCGCGGGCTCGTGGATCACCTGCGCCGCGCCGTAGGCATGCACGGCCAGGTAGTTCCAGGTGGGCACCACCTTGGGGTTGTCGGCCTTGCTCGGGTAGTAGCTGGGGCTTACATAGGCGTCTGCACCGGGAAACACCAGCAAGGCTTCAGCGCCCTGTTCCAGGTCGTGCCACTGGCGGTTGGCCCGTGCCAGGTGGGCGTAGACGGTGCCGAACTCGCCCTCGGCGGTGTCCAGCAGCACAGGCAGGTGGGTGGCCAGCAGGCCCTGTTCGCCATGGCTGATGAGCACGGCCAGGCGGGTGTCGAGCATGTGCTGGTGCAGGCGCCCGAGGTCGTGTTCCTGGTGGGGTTTGCTGTTGTACATGTGCGGTTCCCTTGTGCAGTGGCTCCATCCTAGGCAGGCTAATGGTTCTGGGTAAGAGCCATTAGAAGCTGTTTTGATAGGTCCAATACCATGAGCGATCGCCCCCTCGTTTTACCGTTCGACCCGGCCGGCATCGTGCTCGACCGCCAGCGCGGGCTTAGCCAGCAGTTGTACCAGGCCTTGCGAGCGCGGGTGCTGGACGGCCGCTTGAGCAGTGGCACGCGCCTTCCAGCCACTCGCGACCTGGCCAAGGTGCTGGCGCTGTCACGCAACAGCGTGGTGCGCGCCTACGACCAGCTGTATGCCGAAGGCTATATCGAAAGCCGGGTAGGGGATGGCACCTATGTCAGCCGCCTGGCAAAACTATCCACACAACTATCCACAGGGTTATCCCAGGGGTTATCAACAGGTTTATCCACATTTGAGGGTGAAGGCACTGAGGTTTTATCCAGCAATGCACGTTCCAGCGAGCCCCTGCAGCGGCTGAAAAACAACCATCTGCCAGCACCAAGAAGTGGTGCGCCGCGGGCATTTCGCGTCGGAATTCCGGCATTCGATCTGTTCCCTTTTGACGTCTGGGCCAAGCTGCAGGCGGGTTTCTGGCGCAACCCCAGCCCGGCCCAACTCGGTTACGGCGACCCAGCCGGTGAGCCGGTACTGCGTGAGCTGATCGCGGCCTACCTGCGCCGCTCGCGTGGCCTGAGCTGCACTGCTGAGCAAATAGTGATCACCAGTGGTGCGCAGCAGGCCATCAGCCTTTGTGCACAGCTGCTGTTGCAGCCAGGTGACGGTGTGGCTGTGGAAAACCCAGGCTACCGGGCTGCCGGGCACACCTTCGCCGTGGCCGGCGGCAAGGTGACAGGCGTGCCGGTGGACGACGAAGGCATGGTGTGCCAGCGCCTGGAGCAGGTGGCAAATTGCCGGTTGGCCTATGTCACCCCCGCGCACCAGTACCCGACCGGCGTCACCATGAGCCTGGCCCGGCGCCTGGCCTTGCTGGCCTGGGCCGAGCGTAACGATGGCTGGGTGATCGAGGACGACTACGACGGCGAATACCGCTACAGCGGTGCCCCGTTGGCGCCGCTGGCAGCGCTGGACCGCCAGGGCCGGGTGCTGTACATCGGCACCTTCGGCAAGATCGCTTTCCCGGCGCTGCGCCTGGGCTACCTGGTGCTGCCGCCGCGGTTGGTGCAGGCGTTCAGCCAGGGCCGGGCGCTGGCGGTGCGGCATTCGGAGGTGGGCACCCAGTGCGTGATGGCGCAGTTCATGGCCCAGGGGCATTTCCAGCGGCATATCCGGCGCATGCGCAAGGCGGCATTAAGCCGGCGCAATGTGCTCAAGGCCGGGTGGCCGGTGGACGTGCCTGGGTTGGGGGCGATGCCAGAGGTGGCGGCGGGGCTGCATGTGAAGGTGGCTGTGGATAACTATGCGCGGGAGCAGGAGCTGGTGGCCAGGGCAGAGGCGGTGGGGGTAGAGGTGAATCCGCTTAGCAGTTATTGGCTTGAGGACAGCGAGGTGGCGGTGGATGGGCGGGCGGGGCTGGTGCTCGGGTTTGCGGCGGTGCCTGAGGGAGAGATTGCCGAGGCGTTGATGCGCTTGCGCAAAGCGTGGCGGCCTCTTCGCGGGGCAAGCCCGCTCCTACAAGGGTAATGCGTATCCTGTAGGAGCGGGCTTGCCCCGCGAAGCAGGCGACTCAGGTCCCGGACTTGATCCGGGTCCAGGCGCGCGTACGCGCCCGCTCGGCCTCACGCGACAGCGGCTTGAGCGTATAAAGCTTGGCCATCGCCTCTGCGGTTGGGTAAAGGTTGGGGTTATTGCGAATCGCCGGGCTGACCTTGTCGGTGGCATCCTTGTTCGGGTTGGGGTAACCCACGAAGTCGCTGATCGGCGCGATCACCTCAGGGCGCAGCAGGTAGTTGATGAAGGTGTGGGCATCCTGCGGGTTGGCCGCGTTTTTCGGGATCGCCAGCATGTCGAACCAGATCGGTGCACCTTCCTTGGGCAAGCGCATGTCCACCACCACGCCGTTCTTGGCATCCTTGGCCCGGTTGGCGGCCTGGGAGAAGCTGCCGCTGTAGCCCACCGCCACGCAGATATCGCCGTTGGCGATGTCGGCCATGTACTTCGAGGAATGGAAGTAGGTGATGTGCGGGCGAATCTTGAGCATCAGCGCCTCGGCTTTCTTGTAGTCATCCAGCTTGTCGCTGTTCGGCGGCAGGCCCAGGTACTGCAAGGCCAATGGCAGGATCTCCGACGGCGAGTCGAGCAGCGCCACGCCACACTGCTTGAGCTTGGCGATGTTTTCTTCCTTGAAGATCAGCTCCCAGCTGTCCACCGGGGCGTTTTCGCCCAGCGCCGCCTTGACCTTGTCGGGGTTGAAGCCGATCAGGATGGTGCCGTACATGTACGGCACGGCGAACTTGTTGCCTGGGTCGTTCGCTTCGATCAGCTTCATCAGCGCCGGGTCCAGGTGCTGCCAGTTCGGCAACTTGCTGCGGTCCAGCGGCTGGAACACCCCGGCCTCGATCTGCTTGGCCAGGAACACGTTGGACGGCACCACCACGTCGTAGCCGGAGTTGCCGGTGAGCAATTTGGCTTCGAGCGCTTCGTTGGTGTCGAAGATGTCGTAGACCAGCTTCACCCCGCTGTCTTTCTGGAAGTCGCTCAAGGTCTGCGGGGTGATGTAATCGAACCAGTTATACACACGCAAGGTGGGCTGCTCGGCGTGAGCCTGCAGGGCACCGGTGAACAGGGTGGCAGCGATGAACGGGGTGAGCAGACGCTTGAGTCGGACCATTACCGGGCTCCTGGCTGGGCGCGCTGGAAGCCTTCCAGCACATTGACCGCGTTGATACCGATTTCTTCCACAGCGTAGCCGCCCTCCATCACGAACAAGGTCGGCTTGCCGAGCCGGGCGATGCGCTCGCCCATGGCCAGGTAGTCGGGGCTGTCGAGCTTGAACTGGGAGATCGGGTCGTCCTTGAAGGTGTCTACGCCCAGCGAGATCACCAGTACCTCGGCGTCATACGCGGCGATGCGCTGGCAGGCGTCTTCCAGGGCGTCGCTCCAGGCCGCCCAGTCACTGCCGGCAGGCAGCGGGTAGTTGATGTTGCAGCCAGCGCCTGCGCCTTCGCCGGTTTCGTCGGCGTAGCCGAGGAAGAACGGGAATTCAGCCTGGGGGTCGCCGTGAATCGAGGCGAAGAACACATCCCCGCGTTGGTAGAAGATGTCTTGCGTGCCGTTGCCGTGGTGGTAGTCGACATCGAGGATCGCCACTTTGCTGCGGCCCTGGTCGAGAAACGCCTGGGCGGCGATGGCGGCGTTGTTCAGGTAGCAGTAGCCACCCATCACCTCGGCGGCTGCGTGGTGCCCCGGTGGGCGGCACAGGGCAAAGGCCGAATGGGCGCCTTGCTCGATGGCGGCCTGGGCGGTAAGGGCCACTTGCGCGGCGCTGTAGGCAGCCTGCCAGGTGCCGGCGGTGATCGGTGCGCCGGCATCGAAGCTGTAGTAGCCCAGTTCGCCGTGCAGGCCGGTTGGCTTGACCTGGCGCAGGGTGCGCGCAGGCCAGGTGAAGGGCAGCAGGTCGCCGTCGTGGCCGAGTGCGGCCCAGCGGGCCCAGGCGCCCTGGAAGAAGTCCAGGTAGTCGGCGCTGTGGATGCGCTGCAGCGGTGCGCGGCCGAAGTCGGTCGGGCCACGGACTTCGCCGAGGTTGCGCTTTTTCACTTGTTCCAGGACGTGGTCGGCGCGCGAGGGCATTTCGAAGCAAGGCATCAGCTTGCCGTCGATCAGCTCGCAGCGGCCATGGTGCAGGCGGTGATCATCGGAATAGATCGTCAGCATTTGTTGTTCTCCGGGGGGACTGGCGTGGGCCCATTTTCACGGGCGGGCCAAAGGTGGAGAACGACGCAAACGGCCAAAAGGGGATCGATATGGCCAAGTCATCCTGTGCCGGCCCTTTCGCGGGGCAAGCCCGCTCCTACAAAGGATGGCGGCGCGCCTACGTGCAATGTTCCCTGCACGACAGCGCAGCCGATCGTGTCCCAGGAAGTGTGCAGGCCTTGCACAGGTCAACCGCGAAAATGGCTGGGCGCCACGCCGCTCCAGCGCTGGAAGGCATGGCGAAAGCTCGCTGTCTCACTGAACCCCAGCGTCTCGGCAATCCGGTAGATCGGCATCTGCTCATCGGCCAGCAACTGCTTGGCCCGCTCGAAGCGCAGTTCATCCAGCAGCTGTTGGTAACTGCTGCCAAGCGCCTGCAGGTGCCGGCGCAGGGTGCGTGATGAGCAGTTCATCTGCCGCGCCAACCCTTCCAGCCCTGGCGCTGCATCCAGTTGCTGCAGCAATAACTGGCGAATGCGCCCAAGCCAGGCCTGGCGCCCGGTGAATTCCAGGTTCAGCCGGCGGCAACGTTCGCTCATGGCCTTGTGGGTAATCGGGTCGGCCAGTGGCAGCGGCATATCGAGCCAGCGGCGTTCGAAGGCGAAGGCATTGTCTTCGGCCTCGAAGCCCAGGGGGCACTGGAATGCACGGGTATAGCGCGCGTGGTAGCCGGGGCGGGCATGTTCGAAGCGCGCACCGAGCAGCGGCAGCGGGCGGCCGAGCAGGTCGTCGCAGATCACTTTCAGCGACACCAGGCAGAATTCGGCATTGAAGGCGGCCAGCTCCGGGCAGTCATGGTAGTCGCTGGCGCTGAACCACACGCGCTGCCCATCGTCGACCAGGCGCAGTTTGAAAACTGTTCCCAGCAGTGCCGGATACTGCAGCGCCAGGCGCAGGGCGTCACCCAAAGTGGCACTGGAAAGCAGGGCGTAACCGAGCATGCCGTAGCAAGACACATGCATGCGCTGGCCCAGTTCCAGGCCGATGTCCTCGCGCCGGGCCACGGCATTGGCGCACACCTGCAACTCTTGCTGGGTGGTGATGCGTGCATCGCTATGGCCCAGGTCGGCCGGGCCTATGCCGCTGCCGGCAAGCAGCGCCGACGCTTCGCAACCTGCTTCGTGGAACAGGTTGAGAATCAGCGAAACCGCGTTGAGTGTGGTCAGGTGACTGTGCAGCATGCTGGTTGATCCCGTCGGGCTGGGAGCCATTATGGAGCAAGTTGTGTGCCGACCACCGCATTTCCCCGCCTGCGGCGCCACGTTTCATCAGGCAAAAAAAAGGCCCGGAGCGTGCGCTCGGGCCTTTGAAAGGTTGAGAGGTGTCTAGTCCCTCGACCTGGTGAGACAGTGTGCGGCGGCTCGTTACGCTTTCAGCGGAACCAGGCGCGGGGCGATCATGTTTTCCGGACGCAGGATGTCGTCGAGCATCGCGTCGTCCAGCAGCTTCTCTTCACGTACCAGTTCCAGTACGCCACGGCCGGTTTCCAGGGCAACGCGGGCGATACGGGTGGCGTTTTCGTAGCCGATGTACGGGTTCAGGGCGGTGACCAGGCCGATCGAGTGCTCGACCAGCTCACGGCAGCGCTGCTCGTTGGCGGTGATGCCGACGATGCAGTGCTCGCGCAGCATGTCCATGGCGCGCTGGAGCAGGCGGATCGAGTCGAAGATCTTGTAGGCGATCAGCGGCTCCATCACGTTCAGCTGCAGCTGGCCACCTTCGGCGGCGACGGTCAGGGCCAGGTCGTTGCCCATGATGGCGAAGGCCACCTGGTTGACGGCTTCCGGGATAACCGGGTTGACCTTGCCTGGCATGATCGAGCTGCCTGGCTGACGCGCTGGCAGGTTGATTTCGTTGATGCCGGTGCGTGGGCCGCTGGACAGCAGGCGCAGGTCGTTGCAGATCTTCGACAGCTTGACCGCGGTGCGCTTGAGCATGCCGGAGAACAGCACGAAGGCGCCCATGTCGGAGGTGGCTTCGATCAGGTCGGCAGCCGGTACCAGTGGCTGGCCGCTGATGGTGGCCAGGCGCTGTACGGCCAGGGCCTGGTAGCCCGGGTCGGCGTTGATGCCGGTACCGATGGCAGTGCCGCCCAGGTTGATTTCGGTCAGCAGTTCCGGGGCCAGCGAGCGCAGACGCTGCAGGTCTTCGGTCATGGTGGTGGCGAAGGCGCGGAATTCCTGGCCCAGGGTCATCGGCACGGCGTCCTGCAGCTGGGTACGGCCCATCTTCAGTACGTGGTCGAATTCCTTGCCTTTGGCTGCGAAGGCCTGGATCAGGCTGTCGAGGCTGGCCAGCAGGGCGTCGTGGCCCAGCAGCAGGCCCAGGCGAATGGCGGTTGGGTAGGCGTCGTTGGTCGACTGCGCCATGTTCACGTCGTTGTTCGGGTGCAGGTACTGGTACTCACCCTTCTGGTGGCCCATGGCCTCCAGCGCGACGTTGGCGATGACTTCGTTCGCGTTCATGTTGGTGGAAGTACCGGCACCACCTTGGATCATGTCCACCACGAACTGCTCGTGGTAATCGCCTTTGATCAGGCGGGCGCAGGCTGCACTGATGGCAGCGTGCTTGGCATCGCTCAGGTGTCCCAGCTCACGGTTGGCGTCGGCAGCGGCCTGCTTGACCATGGCCAGGGCCACGACCAGCTTCGGGTAGTGCGACAGCGGAACACCGGAGAGGTGGAAGTTGTTGGCAGCGCGCAGGGTCTGGATGCCGTAGTAGGCATCTGCAGGAACTTCAAGGGTACCCAACAAATCTTTTTCGACGCGGAACGATGCAGCGGAGGACATGATGTATATCATCTCGATTTTGACCCGGCACATGCCGGAATGGCGCTAATCCTAGGCCCGAAGCAGATTTTGCGGCCAATGCTGTTGCACGCTAACCTATGCACAAACGGCATAGTGTTTCATGTGACGCCAATTGACATTCGAGCGTGTTCCATTTTGGTGCACGCCGGGAGATCTGCTTCATGAACCTTGAAAGCAAGTGGCTTGAGGACTTCAGCGCCCTGGCCTCCACCCGCAGTTTTTCCCAGGCGGCGGAGCGGCGTTTCGTCACCCAACCGGCCTTCAGCCGGCGTATCCGCAGCCTGGAGGCGGCGCTGGGCCTGACCCTGGTGAACCGTTCCCGCACGCCCATCGAACTGACCGAGGCTGGCCAGCTGTTTCTCGTCACCGCGCGGACCGTTGTCGACCAGTTGAGCGAAGTTCTTCGCCACTTGCATCACCTTGAAGGCGGGCAGGGCGAGGTGGTTCAGGTCGCGGCTGCACACTCCCTGGCCTCGGGCTTTTTCCCACGGTGGGTCGCGCAATTGCGCAACGATGGCCTGAACATCGCCACCCGCCTGGTTGCGACTAACGTCGGAGACGCGGTGCATGCCTTGAGGGAGGGCGGCTGCGACCTGATGCTGGCCTTCTATGACCCCGACGCCGCCTTGCAGATGGATGCCGAGATCTTCCCGTCGCTGCACATGGGCAACACCGAAATGCTTCCGGTGTGTGCGGTGGATGCCGACGGCAAGCCGTTGTTCGACCTTGAAGGCGACGCCAGCGTGCCCCTGCTGGCCTATAGCGCCGGTGCCTTCCTTGGGCGTTCGGTCAACCTGCTGCTGCGCCAGCGCAACCTACGCTATACCACGGTGTATGAAACGGCCATGGCCGACAGCCTCAAGAGCATGGCACTGGAGGGCATGGGCATCGCCTGGGTGCCGCGGTTGTCCATGCGCGGCGAGCTGGAGCGTGGCGAGTTGGCCATCTGCGGCGGCAGCCAGTGGCATGTACCGCTGGAAATTCGCCTGTACCGTTGCGCCCTGGTGCGCAAGGCCAACGTGCGGCTGTTGTGGCGCAAGCTCGAAGGCGCCGTGACGGTTGACCCGAAAGTCAGCCAAAGCCCCGAAAAATAAGGGCGACAGTTGGTCGCCGGGGGTGCCAGCAAGGCCTTGGGTTACGGTATACTGCGCGGCCTTTCGACCGGATGCGTCCGGTTCTGATCAGCAAACAAGCCACGCCGGTCGTCCCGCGTGGCTTGTTGTTTTTTGACGCGCCCAAGGGCGCACAAGCGAAGAGGCTCGACGATGAGTGCACTGGTTGGCGTGATCATGGGCTCCAAGTCCGATTGGTCCACCCTTAGCCACACCGCCGATATGCTGGAAAAACTCGGCATTCCCTACGAAGTGAAGGTGGTTTCCGCCCACCGCACCCCGGATCTGCTGTTCCAGTATGCCGAGGAGGCCGAGGGCCGTGGCATCGAGGTGATCATCGCCGGTGCCGGTGGCGCTGCCCACCTGCCAGGCATGTGCGCCGCCAAGACCCACCTGCCGGTGCTCGGCGTGCCGGTGCAGTCGTCGATGCTGTCGGGTGTCGACTCGCTGCTGTCGATCGTGCAGATGCCTGCCGGCGTGCCGGTTGCCACCCTGGCCATCGGCCGTGCTGGCGCGGTCAACGCTGCGTTGCTGTCGGCCAGCATCCTCGGCGCCAAGCACCCGCAGTTCCACGCGGCGCTCAAGCAGTTCCGCACCGAGCAGACCGACACCGTGCTGGACAATCCAGACCCGCGCCAGGCTTGAGGCTGAACCCATGAAGATCGGTGTAATCGGTGGCGGCCAACTGGGCCGCATGCTGGCCCTGGCGGGCACTCCGCTGGGTATGAACTTCGCTTTCCTCGACCCTGCGCCGGACGCCTGTGCCGCCCCCCTGGGTGAGCACCTGCGTGCCGATTACGGCGACCAGGACCACCTGCGCCAGCTGGCCGACGAAGTCGACCTGGTGACCTTCGAGTTCGAAAGCGTCCCGGCCGAAACCGTGGCCTTCCTCTCGCAGTTCGTGCCGGTGTACCCAAGCGCCGAGGCGCTGCGCATCGCCCGTGACCGCCTGTTCGAAAAAAGCATGTTCCGCGACCTGGGCATTCCGACCCCGGCCTTCGCCGACATCCTTTCCCAGGCCGACCTGGACGCCGCGGTGGCCAGCATCGGCCTGCCGGCCGTGCTTAAAACCCGCACCCTGGGTTATGACGGCAAGGGCCAGAAGGTGCTGCGCACGGCCGAGGACGTGGTCGACACCTTCGCCGAGCTGGGCAGCGTGCCGTGCCTGCTGGAAGGCTTCGTGCCGTTCACCGGTGAAGTGTCGCTGGTGGCGGTGCGCGCCCGCGATGGCGAAACCCGCTTCTACCCGCTGGTGCACAACACCCACGAGAGCGGCATTCTCAAGCTGTCGGTGGCCAGCCAGGCGCACCCGCTGCAAGGCCTGGCCGAAGACTACGTTGGCCGCGTGCTCAAGCAGCTGGACTACGTTGGCGTCATGGCCTTCGAGTTCTTCGAGGTGGACGGTGGCCTGAAGGCCAATGAAATCGCCCCGCGCGTGCACAACTCCGGGCACTGGACCATCGAAGGCGCCGAGTGCAGCCAGTTCGAGAACCACCTGCGCGCCGTGGCTGGCCTGCCGCTGGGTTCGACCGCCAAGGTCGGTGAAAGCGCCATGCTCAACTTCATCGGCGAAGTGCCGGCGGTGGCCAAGGTCGTGGCCATCGATGACTGCCACCTGCACCACTACGGCAAGGCCTTCAAGGTTGGGCGCAAGGTTGGTCACGCCACCCTGCGCTGCCAGGACATGGCCACCCTCAAGGCCAAGATTGCCGAAGTAGAGGCGTTGATCAGCAACTGATCGAACTTCTGCCGGGGCTTGGCCCTCTGAAATGGCAACATGCCAAAGCGCTGTCTAGGCTTTGGCATGTTCCATCTTCATTTCAGAGGGACTGCCATGGGCATCATTGGAACCATCTTCATCGGCCTTATCGTCGGCCTGCTGGCCCGCTTCCTGAAGCCGGGCGACGACAGCATGGGCTGGATCATGACCATACTGCTGGGTATCGCCGGTTCCCTGCTCGCCACCTATGGCGGCCAGGCCCTGGGTATCTACCAGGCCGGGCAGGCCGCGGGCTTCATCGGTGCAGTGGTGGGTGCGATCATCATCCTGGTGATCTACGGATTCATCAAGAAACGCTGAATACTGGTTAGAATGCCCGGCAATTCATCCCGAGTTGCCGAGCCTTCTCATGCGTGCCTTGTTCCTGCTTCCCTTGCTTCTGGCCAGTACCCTGGCCCATGCCGAATTGCCTGAAACCGACTGGCTGGAGCTGATGCCCAAGTCGGACCAGAAGGCCCTCGAAGCGATGCCCGAAATCGACCACAACTCGCCGGAAGCCAATGGCACCTTCACCGCCAAGGGCGGCCTGAAGCAGAGCAAGGGCCTGCCGGCGGTGATGTACTCGACCAAGACCGTGGCGGCCATGAACGGCAAGGACATTCGCCTGGGCGGCTACCCGGTGCCGCTGGAAAGCGATGCCAAGGGCAACAGCACGCTGTTCTTCCTGGTGCCGTACCCAGGCGCGTGCATCCACGTGCCGCCACCGCCGCCGAACCAGTTGGTGCTGGTGCGCTACCCCAAAGGGCTGAAGATCGACGACATCTACACGCCGCTGTGGGTGACCGGCAAGCTCAAAGTGGAGAAGGTCAGCAATGACCTGGCCGATGCGGCGTATGCGCTGGATGCGGCGAAGGTGAGGGTGGTGGAAGACGCCGACCTCTGATCGCCTGTGCCGGCCCTTTCGCGGGCAAGCCCGCTCTTGTAGGAGCGGGCTTGCCCCGCGAAGGGGCCGGGCCTGCAAAAGCAGGCCTCAAACCGCAGCGCTACCGATCCGCACCTGCAACGCCCAGCTTGCCCCAGGCTCAAGCTTCACCACATCGCCCCACACATTCGCCGTCTCGATGCACAGCATCCGCTGCCAGCCATCGTCGGCCATGTCCGCCAGCTCCCGGGCCCGTTCGGTCCAGGGGTTCCAGATCACCGCCGAACGCGAGCCGCTGCTGGTCAGGGTGATGCGCCGCGCCCACTTCGGGTCGACGATGCTCAAGGTGCTCGGGGTATCGAGGTAGATGCGGTCGGTTTCCCCGGCAAATTCCAGCGCGCCTGGCTGCTGGCGCTGCTCCCAGTCGGCCAGGGTTTCGATGTAGTGCAGCCCCTCGACGCCTTCCACTCGCGCCTGGCGTACATCGCTGACGGCAAAGTAGCTGTGCAAGGCCTGGCTGATGGTCACCGGGCTGGTGCCCAGGTTGCGGCTGGTCAAGGCCACGCTCAGCTCATCACCCAGCACGACCTGCAGCGTCAGCTCGACATCATGCGGCCAGCCAGGCAGGTTGCCCCGGGCCTCGGGCAGGGTGAACAGGATGTGCAAGCCTGCCCCCTGTTCCTCGACGGCCAGCAACTGCCAGTCACGGGTGCGCGCCAGGCCGTGGGCAGGTGCCTGCTCGCCCTGGTACATGGCCTGCACCGAGGCGGGGTTGCGCTGCAGGTTGCCGAACCACGGCCAGCACACCGGGACCCCGGCACGCACCGACTTGCCCTGGCGGAAGATGGCCTGGTCGCTCAGCCACAGCAGCGGTGGCTCGCCAACACGCTGGTAGCTGAGAATCTGTGCGCCTTGCTGGGCAATCAGTAGTTCGGCGCGCTCGCTGCTGATGCGCCAGCAGTTGAGTTCGCCATGTTGCTCGGATTCGACCTTGAAATTAGCCATTGCGCTCGTCTCATTGAATGCCTGTGGGCCCTTGGACCCGGTGACGTGCAATGAGTTTACCGCCCGCAGGGCTCAGCGACGAGGCACCGAGCGGGTACGGCCGCTGCCGTCGATGGCGACGAACACGAACGTTGCCTCGGTGACCTTGCGCCATTCGCTGGACAGCGGGTCATCGCTCCACACTTCGACCATCATGCGGATCGAGCTGCGGCCGATTTCCAGGGTCTGGGTGTAGAACGACAGCTGCGCGCCTACCGCCACCGGCACCAGGAACGCCATGCGGTCGATGGACACCGTGGCCACCCGGCCACCGGCGACGCGGCTGGCCATGGCAGTACCTGCCAGGTCCATCTGGGCCACCAGCCAGCCGCCGAAGATATCGCCGAAACCGTTGGTTTCGCGCGGCAGCGCGGTGATCTGCAAGGCCAGGTCGCCTTGCGGGATAGGATCTTCTTGTTCGAGCTCGATCATGCGAGGGGGCCTCTGACCCGTGACGCTTTCGTTGGTGTGGCGCAAGGCCGAGAAAACGATTCAGCTGACACCATACTACGCTGATTACGTTTTCACTGGTCGGCCATAGGGAAACTCTGCGAAACCGTCTGACATCACGACCGGCGTTTTTGCACAACTTCCCTTGTTAATAGCAGCCTTTTCCTACGAACGACCAGTATATATAGCCAATCGCTCAGCGACGACCGTGCAGTCATGAATATCTGTTGGGTTTTTGTATCGCTTTCAGCGCGGCTCGGCTATTTGCTATCTTCGCTGCTCTTTCCAATCCAGAAGCCGCGTACCAAGCGGCCTGCATGCCTACAAGAGAACGACGAGCGATGACCTCCGTGCCGAGCAGTATCGAGCAGCCCCCGCGGCCGCTGACCCGCAGTGACTACAAGACCCTCTCACTGTCCGCCCTGGGCGGCGCGCTGGAATTCTACGACTTCATCATCTTCGTGTTCTTCGCCACGGTAGTCGGCAAGTTGTTCTTCCCCGCCGACATGCCCGAATGGCTGCGCCTGATGCAAACCTTCGGCATCTTCGCCGCCGGTTACCTGGCGCGCCCACTGGGCGGCATCGTCATGGCGCACTTCGGCGACCTGCTTGGGCGCAAGAAGATGTTCACCTTGAGCATCTTCATGATGGCCTTGCCGACCCTGGTCATGGGCCTTTTGCCCACCTATGCGCAAATTGGCCTGTGGGCGCCGATCCTGCTGCTGCTGATGCGGGTGATACAGGGCGCGGCGATTGGTGGCGAGGTGCCCGGTGCCTGGGTGTTCGTTTCCGAGCACGTGCCGGCGCGCAACACCGGCTACGCCTGCGGCACCCTCACTGCCGGCCTGACGGCGGGCATTCTCCTGGGCTCGCTGGTGGCCACGCTGATCAACAGCGTCTACAGCGCCGAGGAAGTGGCCGACTATGCCTGGCGCATTCCGTTCCTGCTGGGCGGCGTGTTCGGCCTGTTCTCGGTGTACCTGCGCCGCTGGCTGCACGAAACCCCGGTGTTTGCCGAAATGCAGGAGCGCAAGGCCCTGGCCGAGGAGCTGCCGCTGCGTGCGGTGCTGCGTGACCACCGTGGCCCGATCATCCTGTCGATGCTGCTGACCTGGTTGCTGTCGGCGGGCATCGTGGTGGTGATCCTGATGACCCCGGCGCTGCTGCAGAGCATCTACCACGTTAGCCCCACCGATTCGCTCAAGGCCAACAGCCTGGCCATCGTGTTGCTGAGCCTGGGCTGCATCGGTGCGGGCGGCCTGGCCGACCGGTTCGGCGCAGGCCGGGTGTTCGTGATTGGCAGCCTGCTGCTGCTGGTGACTTCGTGGGCGTTCTACCACAGCCTGCCCACCCGCCCAGAGCTGCTGTTCCCGCTGTACGCGGTGACCGGCCTGTGCGTGGGTGTGATCGGCGCGGTGCCCTACGTGATGGTCAAGGCGTTCCCGGCGGCGGTGCGTTTCAGTGGCCTGTCGTTCTCCTACAACGTGGCCTATGCCATTTTCGGTGGCCTGACGCCGATGGTGGTGACGGCGCTGCTGAAGGTCAGCCCGATGGCCCCGGCTTATTATGTGGCTGGGCTGTGCGCCGTGGGCTTCTGCGTTGGCCTTTACCTGCTTGCCAACAAGCGCTGATTTGCGACTGTAGAACGCTGTGGGGCCGCTGCGCGGCCCATCGCGACATGCTGTCGCTCCTACATTGACCGCGTTTCCATTCGCACTGGGTAGGAGCGACAGCATGTCGCGATGGGGTGCGGAAGCAGCCCCGACGCCCCCGCACCTGCGCTGTATTGGCGCTGTTGGAAATGATGGCCTTTCATCCATTTGTCATAATCAAGTCATATCGTGTTCATGCGGCCTGCCGATACTTGGGCCCGTTCCATCCAACACCCCAATATTCCTGCTAGGAGCAAGGCATGAAACTGAAGCGTTTGATGGCGGCCCTCACGTTCGCCGCCGCTGGCGTTGCAGCCGCCAACGCGGTAGCCGCCGTCGATCCGTCGATCCCGACCTACACCAAGACCACCGGTGTATCGGGCAACCTCTCCAGCGTCGGTTCCGACACCCTCGCGAACCTGATGACTCTGTGGGCCGAGGCCTACAAGAAGGAATATCCAAACGTAAACATCCAGATCCAGGCCGCTGGCTCGTCGACCGCGCCACCCGCCCTGACCGAAGGCACCGCCAACCTCGGCCCGATGAGCCGCAAGATGAAGGACGTCGAGCTGCAGGCGTTCGAGCAGAAGTACGGCTACAAGCCAACTGCAATCCCGGTTGCCGTCGACGCCCTGGCCGTGTTCGTGCACAAGGACAACCCGATCAAGGGCCTGACCATGGCTCAGGTCGACGCGATCTTCTCCTCCACCCGCCTGTGCGGTGGCAAGGCCGAAGCCAAGACCTGGGGCGACGTTGGTGTGACCGGCGACCTGGCCAACAAGCCAATCCAGCTGTTCGGCCGCAACTCGGTATCGGGCACCTACGGCTACTTCAAGGAAGAAGCCCTGTGCAAAGGCGACTTCAAGCCTAACGTCAACGAACAACCTGGCTCGGCTTCGGTCGTGCAGTCGATCAGCTCCTCGCTGAACGGCATCGGCTACTCGGGCATCGGCTACAAGACCGCCAGTGTGAAAACCGTTGCCCTGGCCAAGAAGGAAGGCGGCGAGTACATCGAGGACAACGAAGCCAACGCCCTGAACGGCTCGTACCCGCTGTCGCGCTTCCTGTACGTTTACGTCAACAAGGCGCCGAACAAGCCTCTGGCCCCGCTGGAAGCCGAGTTCGTCAAGCTGGTACTGTCGCAGGCTGGCCAGCAGGTCGTGGTGAAGGATGGTTACATCCCGCTGCCGGCCAAAGTGGTCGACAAGACCCTGGCTGACCTGGGCCTGTCCCACAGCGACAACGTTGCAAAGAAGTAAGTAACTGAGAAGCGGCCGGCGGCAAACGCCGGCCCCTTCCACGCTTTCCCCAGTCCGAAGCCAGGGTTCCTGTGCGGCGGGCTTTGTCGCGTCAACACATTGTCATGTTTTTGTCATACGGGACCGCTAGGGTGTGCGCATGAATGATCTGGCCAATTCCACAATGACCCCAAATTCTCCACCCGTGCGGATTGACTTCAATACGCCCGAGCTGCAACGCAAGCGCCGCATGCGCGCCCTCAAGGACCGCCTGACCCGCTGGTACGTGCTGGTGGGCGGGCTTGCCGTTCTGGCCGCCATCACCCTGATCTTCTTCTACCTGGCCTACGTGGTGCTGCCCCTGTTCCAGGGCGCCGAGCTGACCCGCAAGCCAGCCCTGGCGCCTGCCTGGCTGCAGCAGGACGCTGGCAAGCCATTGATGATTGCCCTGGAAGAGCAGAACCTGGTGGGCATGCGCGTTTCCGACAAGGGCCAGGCGCTGTTCTTCGATACCAAGACCGGTAACGAGATCAAGCGCGTCGACCTGCCATTGCCGGCAGGCACCCAGGTCAGCTCCATCGGCAGCGACCAGCCGGGCAGCCCGCTGGTGGTGCTGGGCTTGTCCAATGGCCAGGCGCTGGTGTTCCATCACACCTACAAGATCACCTACCCGGACAACAAGAAGACCATCACGGCCGGCATCGACTACCCCTATGGGCAGGCACCGTTCGTGCTCGACGACCAGGGCCGGGCGCTGGAACATGTCAGCGTCAACGTCAACGGCGACACCCTGGTGGTGGCCGGCTCCACCGGCGCGCACCTGCAGGTGCTGGCGCTGACCCGCACGGAAAACATGATGACCGAAGAGGTCACCACCGAGCAGAACCGTATCGAGCTGCCGCAGATGACCGAGGCGGTGAAGAACATCTTCATCGACCCACGCCAGCAGTGGCTGTATGTGATCAACGGCCGGGCCACCGCCGACGTGTTCAGCCTGCGTGAGAAAAGCCTCAACGGCCGCTATAAGCTGGCTGAAAGCGCCGACACCGAAATCACCGCCAGCACCCAGCTGGTCGGCGGCATTTCGCTGATCATCGGTGACTCCAAGGGCGGCCTGGCCCAATGGTTCATGGCCCGCGACCCGGATGGCGAACAGCGCTTCAAGCAGATCCGCACCTTCCAGATGGGCAAGGCGCCCATCGCCCAGATCGATGCCGAGGAGCGCCGCAAGGGCTTCATCGCCCTGGACACCGAAGGCAAGCTTGGCGTGTTCCACAGCACCGCGCACCGCACGCTGCTGGTGGAGCAGGCCGCCGAGGGCGCCGGCATCCTGGCCCTGTCGCCACGGGCCAACCGCATCATCATCGAGGAAGGCGGCAAGCTGCAGCCGCTGAGCCTGCGCAACCCGCACCCGGAAATTTCCTTCAGTGCGCTGTGGGGCAAGGTCTGGTACGAGAACTACGACGAGCCCAAGTACGTCTGGCAGTCGACGGCCTCGAACACCGACTTCGAGCCCAAGCTGAGCCTGTCGCCGCTGACCTTCGGCACCCTCAAGGCCGCGTTCTACGCGATGATCCTGGCGGCGCCGCTGGCCATCGCCGCAGCCATCTATACCGCCTACTTCATGGCCCCGGGCATGCGCCGCAAGGTCAAGCCGGTGATCGAGCTGATGGAAGCGATGCCGACGGTGATCCTCGGCTTCTTCGCCGGCCTGTTCCTTGCGCCGTACCTGGAAGGCCACCTGCCGGGTGTGTTCAGCCTGTTCCTGCTGATGCCGTTCGGCATCCTGCTGGCCGGCTTCACCTGGAGCCGCCTGCCGGAGTCGATTCGCCTGCGGGTGCCGGATGGCTGGGAGGCGGCGATCCTGATCCCGGTGATCCTGTTCACCGGCTGGTTCGCCCTGACTCTGAGCCCGCACCTGGAAAGCTGGTTCTTCGGCGGTGACATGCGCCTGTGGATCACCAACGACCTGGGCATCACCTACGACCAGCGCAACGCCCTGGTGGTGGGCATCGCCATGGGCTTTGCGGTCATCCCGAACATCTACTCGATTGCCGAAGACGCCGTGTTCAGCGTGCCGCGCAGCCTGACCCTGGGCTCCCTGGCCCTGGGTGCGACGCCGTGGCAAACCCTGACCCGCGTGGTCATCCTCACCGCCAGCCCGGGCATCTTCTCGGCGCTGATGATCGGCCTGGGCCGTGCGGTGGGCGAAACCATGATCGTGCTCATGGCCACCGGCAACACCCCGGTGATGGAGATGAACCTGTTCGAAGGCATGCGCACCCTGGCCGCCAACGTGGCGGTCGAGATGCCCGAGTCGGAAGTCGGCGGCAGCCACTACCGCGTGCTGTTCCTCGCTGCCCTGGTGCTGCTGGTGTTCACCTTCATCATGAACACCTTGGCCGAGCTGATTCGCCAGCGCCTGCGCAAGAAATACTCGTCGCTTTGATAGAAAGGTAGCGATCCGTGAAAAAGGATTCCCTCAAAGGCTGGTTCAAGAGCGGCGCCCCTGGTGTCTGGATCAGCGGTGGCGCCGTGGCCATGGCGGTGATCATGACCGTTGGCCTGCTGGCGGTGATCGCCGTGCGCGGCCTGGGCCACTTCTGGCCGGCCGACCTGGTGCAGGCCACCTACAAGGTGCCGGGCCAGGCCGACCACGTCGTCATCGGCGAAGTGGTGCAGAAAGAACAAGTCCCGCGTGCCCGCCTCAAGGGCGCTGGCCTGCCGGTCCCGGACCAGGGCCCGGAGTTCATGACCCGCGAGCTGGTCAAGGTGGGTAACCGCGACCTCAACGGCAACGACTTCACCTGGGTGGTCGGCGACTGGCTGGTGGACGAGCAGCGCCCGGCTGACCTGATGGCGCTGGAGCGCCGTGAGTGGGGCAACTTCTATGGCTACCTGGTCAGCGTCAAGGAAGAAGGGCGCGTCGTGGCCCAGGGCCCGGCGGCGTGGAACGAGCTGCAGGCTCGCCTCAAGCGCGCCAGCCAGCTCAACAGCGAGCTGCAGCAACTTGAGAAGAAAGACATCGGCGCCATCAACCACGGCCTTGAGCGCCTGCGCCTGCAGGGCCGCAAGCTGGAGCTGCACGGCCAGCTGGACGCCGCCGCCCAGGCCGACATGGATGCCGAGCGCGCCGAACTCAACAGCCGCTACAAGGCCATCGAGGAGCGCCTGAGCGGCTTGCACCAGGCCTTCGCCCGCGACAGCCTGGTGGCCCGCGATGCCAATGGCCGGGAAGTTGAAATCAACCTGAGCAAGGTGGTGCACGCCATCCAGCCCAACGGCATGTCGCTGCTGACCAAGCTGGGCACCTACTTCGCCAAGGTGTGGGAATTCCTCAGCGACGACCCGCGTGAAGCCAACACCGAGGGCGGGATTTTCCCGGCCATCTTCGGCACCGTGATGATGACCCTGATCATGGCCGTGATCGTCACCCCGTTCGGTGTGCTGGCGGCCGTGTACCTGCGTGAGTACGCCCGCCAAGGCCCGGTCACCCGCCTGATCCGCATTGCCGTGAACAACCTGGCCGGTGTGCCGGCAATCGTTTACGGCGTGTTCGGCCTGGGCTTCTTCGTCTACGTGCTGGGCGGCTCGATCGACCGGCTGTTCTTCCCCGAGGCGCTGCCGGCGCCGACCCTGGGTACACCGGGCCTGCTGTGGGCCTCGTTGACCCTGGCGCTGCTGGCCGTGCCGGTGGTGATCGTGGCCACCGAGGAAGGCCTGGCGCGCATTCCGCGTACCGTACGCGAAGGCTCCCTGGCCCTGGGCGCGACCAAGGCCGAAACCCTGTGGAAGATCGTGCTGCCGATGGCCAGCCCGGCGATGATGACCGGCATGATCCTGGCCGTGGCCCGCGCCGCCGGCGAAGTGGCGCCGCTGATGCTGGTGGGTGTGGTGAAGCTGGCACCGTCGCTGCCGCTGGACGGAAACTACCCGTACCTGCACCTGGACCAGAAGATCATGCACCTGGGCTTCCACATCTACGACGTCGGCTTCCAGAGCCCGAACGTCGAGGCCGCACGGCCGCTGGTGTACGCCACCGCGCTGCTGCTGGTGCTGGTGATCGCCACGCTCAACCTGTCGGCGGTGTGGATCCGTAACCACCTGCGCGAGAAGTACAAGGCGCTCGACAGCTGAGCCTGATCTGCAAGCGCGCCGCGCCGCGCCGCCCCCAGCCGGGCCGCGCGGCCCTTTGAAACGAATTGATAGCGTATGGAGTTGACCATGCAGCATGAATCCCACACCCACGGCATCGACATGTCTGCCTTGGGTCGCAGCAAACAGGGCCTGCGCCTGGCCGAAGAAACCGTGGCCATCGAAGTACCGGGCCTGAGCCTGTTCTACGGCGACAAGCAAGCCCTGTTCGATGTGCAGATGAACATCCCCAAGCAGCGCGTGACCGCCTTCATCGGCCCATCCGGCTGCGGCAAGTCGACCCTGCTGCGCACCTTCAACCGCATGAACGACCTGGTTGACGGCTGCCGCGTGGACGGCGCGATCAACCTGTACGGCAACAACATCTACCGCAAGGGCGAGGACGTGGCCGAGCTGCGCCGCCGGGTGGGCATGGTGTTCCAGAAGCCCAACCCGTTCCCCAAGACCATCTACGAGAACGTGGTCTATGGCCTGCGCATCCAGGGCATCAACAAGAAGCGCGTGCTCGACGAAGCCGTGGAGTGGGCGCTCAAGGGCGCGGCCCTGTGGGATGAGGTCAAGGACCGCCTGCACGACTCGGCCCTGGGGTTGTCCGGTGGCCAGCAGCAGCGCCTGGTGATTGCCCGTACCATCGCCGTGGAGCCGGAAGTGCTGCTGCTCGACGAACCCTGCTCGGCGCTCGACCCGATCTCGACGCTGAAGGTCGAAGAGCTGATCTACGAACTGAAATCCAAGTACACCATCGTTATCGTGACCCACAACATGCAGCAGGCAGCCCGCGTTTCGGACTACACCGCGTTCATGTACATGGGCAAACTGGTCGAATTCGGTGACACCGACACGCTGTTCACCAACCCGGCGAAGAAGCAGACCGAAGACTACATTACCGGTCGCTACGGTTAAGCGCCGCTCGCGATGGGCGACTGGCCCCTGTGGGAGCGGGTTCAACCGCGAGCCGGGCGGCCCAGTGCATGGCACCGGCTTTGCCGGTGTTCGCGGGTGAAACCGGCCCTACAGGGCCGCGCTAGCAAAGGACAAAACGATGATCAACAAAGAAAGCCTGACGCACCACATTTCCCAGCAGTTCAACGCCGAGCTCGAAGAAGTACGCAGCCACCTGTTGGCCATGGGCGGCCTGGTCGAGAAGCAGGTCAACGACGCGGTCACCGCGCTGATCGAAGCCGACTCGGGCCTGGCCCAGCAAGTGCGTGAGGTTGACGAGCAGATCAACCAGATGGAGCGCAACATCGACGAGGAATGCCTGCGCATCCTCGCCCGTCGCCAGCCGGCGGCGTCCGACCTGCGCCTGATCATCAGCATTTCCAAGTCGGTGATCGACCTGGAGCGCATTGGCGACGAGTCGACCAAGATCGCCCGCCGCGCCATCCAGCTGTGCGAGGAAGGCGAGGCGCCACGTGGTTACGTCGAGGTGCGCCATATCGGCGACCAGGTGCGCAACATGGTGCGCGACGCCCTGGACGCCTTCGCCCGCTTCGACGCCGACCTGGCGCTGGCGGTGGCCCAGTACGACAAGACCATCGACCGCGAATACAAGACGGCCCTGCGTGAGCTGGTCACCTACATGATGGAAGACCCGCGCTCGATCTCGCGGGTGCTCAGCGTGATCTGGGTGCTGCGTTCGCTGGAGCGCATCGGCGACCACGCGCGCAACATCTCGGAGCTGGTGATCTACCTGGTGCGCGGCACCGACGTGCGGCACATGGGCCTCAAGCGCATGAAGGCCGAGGTGGAAGGCACCGCCGGCCTGGCCGAAAGCGCTAATGTTCCGGACGAAGCGGACGATAAATAAGATTGCTCCCGAGCATCGACGCCCGGCCTGTGCCGGGCGTTTTCGTTTGTGGCAGCGCAACCAGCAGGCACCCGCGAACGATGCGAAGAAGTCCCGGCGTGACCCAGTTATTGGCAATTGGCCACCATTGCGCGGTAGGCTAGTCGGGATTCAAGAGGAGTATCGATGAGTAAAGTCAATGTGCTGGTCGTGGATGACGCACCGTTCATCCGTGACCTGGTCAGGAAGTGCCTGCGCAATGCCTTCCCGGGCATGGTCATCGAAGACGCGGTCAATGGCCGCAAGGCCATGGCCATGCTGGCCAAGGAGACCTTCGACCTGGTGCTGTGCGACTGGGAAATGCCCGAGATGTCTGGCCTGGAACTGCTCACCTGGTGCCGCCAGCAGGCGGAAATGAAAGACCTGCAGTTCATCATGGTGACCAGCCGTGGCGACAAGGAAAACGTGATCCAGGCCATCCAGGCCGGGGTTTCCGACTTTGTCGGCAAGCCGTTCACCAACGAGCAACTGCTGACCAAGGTGAAAAAAGCCCTGGCCAAGATCGGCAAGCTGGACAGCCTGCTGGGCGGCGCCGCGGCGCGGGCCAATTCGGCGTTCGCCAATGACTCGCTGAGCGCCCTGACCGGCGGCAAGCCGGAAGCGGCCAAGATGGCGGCGCCCGCGCCGGCCAGGCCGCTGATCAATGCGCCCACGCCGCAATCGGCAGCCGCCGCCGCAACGGCCGGCCGCGGCCAGGGCCAGTTGCGTTTGTCCAGCGGCACCCAGCCCTGCGTGATCAAGGCCCTGAGCCTCAAGGAAGCGCTGCTGGTGGTGCGCCGCAGCGCGGCGCTGCCCCAGGTACTGGAAGGTGCGGTACTGGACCTGGAACAGGGCGAGAACGCCGAGGTGGCCCGCCTGAACGGCTACCTGCACGCCATTGCGGCACTGGAGCCCAAGCCTGAGAGCGAATGGCTGCAGCTGACCTTCAAGTTCGTCGACCAGGATGCGCAGAAGCTCGACTACCTGTCGCGCCTGATTGCCCGCGGGACCCAGCAGAAGCACTTCACCCCCGGCGCGTAGTTGGGGCCCCTTTGTAGGGGCGGGCTTGCCCCGCGAACCAGGCGCCGCGGTGGCTGGCACCGGCTTTGCCGGTGTTCGCGGGGCAAGCCCGCTCCTACACAAGGGAGTGCATGAGCCGACCAACTGTCATATCCCTCTCAAATCTCGCTGCTAGGCTTCGACAGACCGTAACTGTCAAAAAGCCACCATCATGCCAGCCACCGCCCGCCTGCTGTTGTTCGGTGCCTTGCTCTCGGCGTCCGCGTCGAGCCTGGGTATGACCATCTACAAGACCGTCGACGATACCGGCGTGGTTTCCTATTCCGACCGTTACAGCCCAGGGGCGAAAACCTTCGAGTTCCGCGAGCCGATCCTCGATCACATCGATGGCAAGGTGCGGCTGCAGGCGGAAACCTTCCCCGGCGGTGTGCGCTTCATGGTGCGCAATGAGTTGTATGTGCCGATGCAGGTGGTGCTGCGCATCGACAAGCTGGCCAACGCCTTTGGCGGCAATCAACCGCGTAACATTCGTGCTGTGGTTGGGCCCCGGTCAAGCAAGGTGCTCAGTTCGGTGCTGGCGGCGCCGGGCGGCAAGCTGCAGTATGCCACCGACTTCCAGTACGCCATGGGTGACCCCGGCCAGCGTTCGTTGGCTTACCGCTACCCATTTCCGTGGAAGGGCGGGCCTTTTCGTCTGACACAGGGCCCCAATGGCCGTTTCAGTCATTTCGGCCCCAGAAGCCGCTATGCAATGGACATCGCCATGCCCGAGGGAACGCCGATCATCGCTGCCCGTGGCGGCTTGGTGGTCAAGGTGGAGAACAGTCAAAACGGGCGTGGCAATAACCCTGCAGGTAATTTCGTGCGAATTCTGCACCCCGACGGCACCATGGGCGTGTACCTGCACCTGATGCGTGGTTCGGTGGTGGTGCGTGAGGGGCAGCAGGTGGCGTTGGGGCAGGCGCTGGCCAAGTCGGGCAATACCGGCAACAGCACTGGGCCCCACCTGCATTTCGTGATCCAACGCAACGTGGGGCTGGCGCTGGAGTCGATCCCGTTTCAGTTCGACCGGCCGATTGGCGGGTTGCCCGACTTCACCGCCGGCAACCCCTGAGCCACGCGGATGGGCTGCGTAGCAGCCCCCCCACGGTCAATCCAGTTTCAGCACCTTGGCCAGCACGATCTTTGGCCCTTTCATCTTCTTGATGATGATGCGCAGGCCTTCGACCTCCAGCACTTCCTCTTCCTCCGGCACGCGCTTGAGGGTCTCGTAGACCAGCCCGGCCAGGGTTTCCGCCTCGATATGGTCCAGGTCAACGCCCAGCAGGCGCTCGACCTTGAACAGGGGCGTATCACCGCGTACCAGCAGCTTGCCCGGCTGGTAGGCGAGGATGCCGCGCTCGGTCTTGCGGTGCTCGTCCTGAATGTCGCCCACCAGCACTTCCAGCACGTCTTCCATGGTCAGGTAGCCGATTACCTTGCCGTCGGCTTCCTCCACCAGCACGAAGTGCGCGCCGCCCTTGCGGAACTGCTCCAGCAGTTGCGACAGCGGCATGTGCCGCGATACCCGCTCCAGCGGGCGGGCGAGGTCTTCGAGGTCGACCGTTTCCGGCAGGTGCTCAAGCTCCGCAAGCTCCAGGAGCAGGTCCTTGATGTGCAGCAGGCCGGTGAACGCTTCACGCTCGGCGTCGTACAACGGGTAGCGGCTGAACTTGTGGCGGCGCACCAGCGCAAGGATTTCCTTGAGTGGGGCATGGGCGTCGATGCTGACCATGTCCTCACGCGAGTTGGCCCAGTCGACCACCTCCAGTTCGCCCATTTCCACGGCCGAAGCCAGCACGCGCATGCCTTGGTCGCTGGGGTCCTGGCCGCGGCTGGAGTGCAGGATCAGCTTGAGCTCTTCGCGGCTGTAGTGGTGCTCGTGGTGCGGGCCAGGTTCGCCTTGGCCGGCGATGCGCAAAATGGTGTTGGCGCTGGCGTTGAGCAGGTAGATGGCCGGGTACATGGCCCAGTAGAACAGGTACAGCGGTACCGCGGTCCACAGCGACAGCAGCTCGGGCTTGCGGATTGCCCACGACTTGGGCGCCAGCTCACCGACCACGATGTGCAGGTAGGAGATGACGAAGAAGGCGACGAAGAACGACACCCCCTTGACCAGCTCGGCGCTGTCCACGCCCAGGTACGCCAGCAGCGGTTCGAGCAGGTGGGCGAAGGCCGGCTCACCGACCCAGCCCAGGCCCAGCGAGGCCAGGGTGATACCCAGCTGGCAGGCCGACAGGTAGGCGTCGAGCTGGTTGTGAACCTTGCGCAGGATGTTGCCGCGCCAGCCGTGCTCTTCGGCGATGGATTCCACGCGGGTGGCGCGCAGCTTGACCATGGCGAACTCGGCGGCTACGAAGAAGCCGTTGAGCAGCACCAGCAGGAAGGCGAAGATGATCATGCCGAAATCGGCGAATATCGAGGTGAGGCTGATACCAGGGGAAGGGTCCATGATGGAGTTTTTACGGGGTCCGTCTTAGCTGGGAGAGAAAAAAAGTGCCAGCTCTTGCTGGCACAGGGGATCCAATGTAGCGGCTGGGGCTGCAAAAGCAAAGGGTGCTGGTTTCATTGGGGCCGCTTCGCGGCCCATTCGCGGCGCACGCACCCCCTTGTAGGAGCGGGCTTGCCCCGCGATGGGCTGCAAGGCAGCCCCAACCTCAGCCCTTGCCACCCGCCAATTGTGCCGGGGCAAAATGACAGGTAAAGGTGCTGCCATGCCCCGGCACGCTGCTGATTTCCAGCTTGCCACGGTGGCGCATCAGCACGTGCTTGACGATCGCCAGGCCCAGCCCGGTGCCGCCGGTGTTCGAGGCGCGGCTGGAATCTACCCGGTAGAAGCGTTCGGTAAGGCGCGGCAGGTGCTTGGCGTCGATGCCGACCCCCGAGTCCTGCACCGACAGGTGCGCGCCCTGTTCGTCGCCCCACCAGCGAATGCGAATGTTGCCCTCGTCCTGGGTGTATTTCACCGCATTGAACACCAGGTTGGAAAAGGCACTGCGCAGTTCCGACTCGCTGCCCTTCAGGCGCAGGCCTGGTGCGGCTTCCAGGCTGATGCGCTGGTTGCGCGGCCCGGACAGTGCCTGGGCGTCGTTCTTGATGGCGGCAAGCAGGGCGTCGACTGCCACCGGCTGGTTGTCCGACGGGTAGTCGGTGGCTTCCAGCTTGGCCAGCAGCAGCAGGTCGTTGAGCAGGGTTTGCATGCGCGAGCCTTGCTGGGTCATCTGCTGCAAGGCCCGGGCCCAACGCGGGTTGACGTCCTCGACGTTGTCCAGCAGGGTTTCCAGGTAGCCGGTGATCACCGTCAGCGGCGTGCGCAGCTCGTGGGACACGTTGGCGACGAAGTCTTTGCGCATCTGTTCGAGCTGGTGAATACGGGTGACGTCGCGCACCAGCATCAGGTGCTCGTTGTTGCCGTAGCGGGTGATGTGCAGCTGTACGCGCAGGCGGTCGTTGATCGGCGAGGGGATTTCCAGCGGCTCGACGTAGTTTTCCGCTTCGAAATATTCCTTGAAGCGTGGGTGGCGCACCAGGTTGGTCACCGGTTGGCCGCCATCCTGCGGGGTCTTGAAGCCCAGCAAGGTTTCTGCGGCGCGGTTCCACCACTCCAGGTTGCCGTCGCTGTCGAGCATGATCACCGCGTCGCGCAGGGCGGCGGTGGACTCCTGCACCCGGTCGATCACCGCCTGCAGGCGCCCGCGCACGCGCTGGTCGCGGCGTTGCAGGTGGTAGATGCTGTCGAACACCTCGCCCCACAGGCCGTAGCCATCGGGCGGGGCTTCCTCGGGTTGGTGGTTGCGTAGCCAGTCGTGCAGGCGCAGCAACTGCTTGAGGGTCCAGCCCAGGTACAGCGCCAGGCCGATGGCCAGGCTCCAGCCGTAATACCCGCTGGCCAGGCCACCGATCAGGCAGACGGTGACCAGCAGCAGCAGGTGGCGAATCAGGGTCGCGTGCCAGTTCTGGTTCAATTGACGGTCCTTGTACAACGACGTGCAGCTTGGCGCTTTTCGACTCGATCAGCTCTTGGTCGAGAAGCGGTAGCCAGTGCCCCGGACGGTTTGTACCAGATTTTCATACGCTTCACCCAGTGCCTTGCGCAGGCGACGGATGTGCACGTCGACGGTGCGCTCCTCGACATACACGTTGCCGCCCCATACCTGGTCGAGCAACTGGCCACGGGTGTAGGCGCGCTCCTGGTGGGTCATGAAGAACTGCAGCAGGCGGTATTCGGTAGGGCCCATCTCGGCCGGCTTGCCATCGATGGTCACGCGGTGGCTGATCGGGTCGAGCAACAGGCCACCCACTTCGATTGGCGCCTCGCTGTCGCTCGGGCCGGTGCGGCGCAGCACGGCCTTCAGGCGTGCCACCAGCTCGCGTGGCGAGAACGGCTTGGTGATGTAGTCGTCGGCGCCCACTTCCAGGCCCTGGATCTTGTTGTCCTCTTCGCCCTTGGCGGTGAGCATGATGATCGGGATGTCCCCGGTCAGCTCGTCGCGCTTGAGGCGGCGCGCCAGTTCGATCCCGGAGGTGCCGGGGAGCATCCAGTCGAGCAGGATCAGGTCGGGCTTGCGGTCGACGATGATAGCGTGGGCTTGCTGGGAATTTTCGGCTTCCAGGCAGTCATAGCCGGCCATTTCCAGGGCAACGGCGATCATCTCGCGAATCGGTGCTTCGTCGTCGACGATCAGAATGTTTCTGCCAACCATGCTCAAAACCTCTCCCAGGATTCGTGTCTTGGCCCGCATTAGATAACGGAATTATTGCAGCTGTGTGACAGGGTGTTGGCCGTTCTGGCGACATTCCGTGACTGGGCTAGGCTACACAAGGCCGCGCAGGCGGTGAACAACACGCATTCCAAGCCCGAATTCAAGGTGAATCCAATGACACGACATACGCTGAGCTGGATGGCCCTATTCGCTGCACTGGCGCTGCCCGGGGTGGCATCCGCCCACCATGCCATGGAGAAGAACGGCATGCTGGTCGACCACAACGGCATGACCCTGTACACCTTCGACAAGGACACCGGCGGCAAGTCCATGTGCAACGGCGACTGCGCCAAGAACTGGCCACCGCTGATGGTCAAGAAGGATGACGAAGCACCCAAGGGCAAGTGGACCCATGTGAAGCGTGACGACGGTTCCATGCAGTGGGCCTACGGTGGCAAACCGCTGTACACCTTCGTCAAGGACAAGAAGGACGGCGACATGACCGGAGACGGCATGAAAGACGTCTGGCACGTGGCCAAGCCTTGATAGAGCTGGGGCCGCTCCTACAAGTGCCTGCACACACCGGCCGATGTAGGAGCGGCCTTGAGCCGCGAATGGGCCGCAGAGCGGCCCCAATCTTCAGCGAAGTGCGTAATCCAGCACCACCCCGATAAACACCAGCAACCCCGCCCAATGGTTGTGCAGGAAAGCCTTGAAGCACGACTCACGGTCCAGCTTGCGCGTCGACCAGAATTCCCAGGCAAAGCACGCCGCAGCGCCCAGCAGGCCAAGGTGGAACCAGCCGCCCAGCTCGAAGCGGTTGCCCGCCAGCAGCAGGCAGCCCAGTGACAACAACTGCAAGGTCAGGATGATTGCCCGGTCCGCTTCGCCGAACAGGATCGCGGTCGACTTCACGCCAATCTTCAGGTCGTCGTCGCGGTCGACCATCGCGTAGTAGGTGTCATAGCCCACCGTCCACAGCAGGTTGGCGATGTACAGCAGCCAGGCACTGGCCGGCAGTTCGTCACCGGCGGCGGTAAAGGCCATGGGAATGCCCCAGGAATACGCGGCGCCCAGCACCACTTGCGGGTAGTAGGTGTAGCGCTTCATGAACGGGTAGCAGAACGCCAGGGCTACCGCGCCGAACGACAGCCACACGGTGCGGCTGTTGGTGCACAGCACCAGCAGGAAACTCACCCCGACCAGGATCGCGAACAGTGCCAGGGCCTCGCGCGACTTCACCCGGCCACTGGCCAGCGGCCGGTCGGCGGTGCGTTTGACATGGCCATCGACCTTGCGGTCGGCGAAGTCGTTGATGCAGCAACCGGCGGCGCGCATCAGCACCACGCCCAGGCCGAAGATCAGCACGTTGGCCAGGGTGGGAGCACCTTGCCCGGCAATCCACACCGCCGCCAGGGTTGGCCAGAGCAGCAGGTAGATGCCGATGGGGCGGTCCATGCGGCTGAGCTGGACGAAGTCCCAGGCGCGCGGGTGCAGGCGGTTCAACGACTTGAGCAGTTGCAGGTACATCAGCGGTTCTCCTCCTTGGCCGCCTGCCACAGTGTAGGCAGAAACACCTCCGCCACCAGCAAGTCGAGGCCGCCACGCTCGAAACGCGAGCGCCGCCCCCACAGGCCGGCATGGGCAGCTGCGGCCGGCAGCCAGCCCTGTGGATAACGGCACACCTCGATCGGGTGGCGAATGAAGGCCTGGTCGCAGAACAGCAGTTCGCCCAGCGAGCGGCTGCCCAGGTGTTCCAGGTCCAGCCCGCCGCGCTCCAGGGCGCTGCGGCTGGCGACGCTACGGGCGAACACCCATGGCCGGCCATGGCCGCGCAGGTACACCTCGCGCACCCAACCCTCGGCGCCCGGCGCGACGCCCAAGGCCTGGCATTCGTCGGCGCGCAGCGGCTGCCAGCCCTCGAACAGGGGCGTGACGCTGAAGTGGTCGTGGGACAGGCGGGTGAGGCGGCGGGTCAGCGACCCTTCGTCGAACAGCCAGTCCAGGGTCGGCTGGTCGGTATCGGTGGCCAGTTGTGAATACGCCAGCCACGCGACAGCGGCTGCTTGCGGGGTTTCGTACGACACGTCGGTATGCTTGATGACAGCCAGAGAGGCGGCGAGCTTAGCATGATTGCCCCCAGCGCTTGCATCCTGCTGGCAGGGCCGCTACAAAGCCCTCAAGAATTGCGCGCTGGCCCCTTCGCGGGCAAGCCCGCTCCCACAGGTTGAATGCAGCCCTTGTGGGAGCGGGCTTGCCCGCGAAGTGGCCATCAGCAGCAACATACGCCCCGAGCCTGAACCGAGGACCAAGACCCCATGAAAAAGTGGCAATGTATTGTCTGTGGCCTGATCTACGACGAAGCCGAAGGCTGGCCCGACGACGGCATCGCCCCCGGCACCCGCTGGGAAGACGTGCCGCAAGACTGGCTATGCCCTGACTGCGGCGTAGGCAAGAGCGACTTCGAAATGATCGCCATCAGCTGATAGAGGAAAGCACGACATGACGTCCCCCGTGGTAATCATCGGTACCGGCCTTGCCGGCTACAACCTGGCCCGCGAGTTCCGCAAGCTCGATGGCGACACCCCGCTGCTGCTGATTACCGCCGATGACGGCCGCTCGTACTCCAAGCCGATGCTCTCCACCGGCTTTGCCAAGCAAAAGGACGCCGACGGCCTGTGCATGGCCGAACCCGGCGCCATGGCCGAGCAACTCAAGGCCGAGGTGCGCACCCACACCCGTATCAGCGGCATCGACCCGGGCCACAAGCGCCTGTGGATTGGTGAGGAAGCGGTCGAGTACCGCGACCTGGTACTGGCCTGGGGCGCACAGACCGTGCAGGTGCCTATCGAGGGTGATGGCGCCGGCCTGGTATTCCCGATCAACGACCTTGAAGACTACGCCCGCTTTCGCGCCGCCGCCGCGGGCAAGCAGCGCGTGCTGATTCTTGGCGCTGGCCTGATCGGCTGCGAATTTGCCAATGACATGCACCTGGGCGGTTTCCAGGTCGATGTGGTGGCGCCCTGCGAGCAGGTGATGCCAACCCTGCTGCACCCGGCGGCTGCCCGCGCCGTGCAGGCCGGCCTTGAAGGCCTGGGCGTGCGTTTTCACCTGGGCCCGGTGCTGGCGCGTTTGAACCGGGCAGGGGAAGGCCTTGAGGCGCACCTGTCCGATGGCCAGGTGATCGCCTGCGACCTGGTGGTATCGGCCATCGGCCTGCGCCCGCGCACCGACCTGGCGGCTGCCGCCGGCCTGCAAACCAACCGGGGCGTGGTGGTCGACCGCCAGTTGCGCACCTCGCACGGCAACATCTTCGCCCTGGGCGACTGCGCCGAGGTCGACGGCATCAACCTGCTCTACGTGATGCCGCTGATGGCCTGCGCCCGGGCCCTCGCCCAGACCCTGGCCGGCAACCCGACCGCCGTCAGCTACGGGCCAATGCCGATCACCGTGAAAACCCCAGCCTGCCCACTGGTGGTTTCGCCACCGCCCCAGGGCCGTGACGGTACGTGGCAAGTCGAAGGGCAGGGTGGTGACCTCAAGGTGCTCTGCCATGCCGCCGACGGCCAGTTGCTTGGCTACGCCCTGACCGGCAGCGCGGTGATGGAAAAACTCGCCCTGAACCGCCAGTTACCTGCCCTGATGGCCTGAATAACGGGCGTTCTGTCGGATTTATCCTGTTGTTGCCCCTACAATGGCCGCCCAGATACTGGCGCGGCCCCGGTGAGCGTGCCATTCTCAGTTCCGTCTGCCGCAGATTAGAGCCTGCGGTGCCTTGAGCGCTGCCTCAATGGCAGCACGGCATAACAACAAGAAATCCCGTCAAAGAGGCTTCACTATGCGTAAACCAGAACTCGCCGCCGTCATTGCTGAAAAGGCCGACCTGACCAAGGAAAAGGCCAACCTGGTGCTCAATGCGATTCTCGACAGCATCACCGGTGCCCTGGACAAGGACACGGTTACCCTGGTCGGCTTCGGCACCTTTGAAAAACGCCACCGTGGTGCCCGCACCGGCAAGAACCCGCAAACGGGCGAGCCCGTGAAGATCAAGGCCAGCAATACCGTTGCCTTCAAGCCCGGCAAGAACCTGCGCGACAGCGTCAACGCCCCGGCCAAGCCCGCCAAGAAAAAGTGATCGCTTGACCTCCAGTGTCAGCCAAACGGGCGCCCTGCGGCGCCCGTTATGCTTTCTGCAGGCAAAATGTTGCGATCTTGCATAAATAGTTCAGGAAAAGGATAAACTGCGCGCTTCAGTCATTTTTCATTCGAGGCGCGTTGATGAAGTTTCGCTTTCTTCTTTGGGCCATGGGGCTGTTGATGGCCAGGGCCAGCCGCAACAACCCGGCATTCCAGCAGCAGCTCAAGGACAAGGACCTGGTGTTCCAGATGCAGACCCTGGACGGCAAGGTCGCACGGCACTTCATCGTCAGCGGCGAGCGTATCAGCAGCAAGGGCGGCAGCCACCCACAGCCGGCCTTCGCGATTGCCTTCAAGGATGCAGCCTACGGCTTTGCGACGATGCAGGCGGCCAACAAGCAGTTGGCGTTCATGCAGGGGATTCAGGACAAGAGCATCCAGATCAAGGGTAACCCGGCGCTGGTGATGTGGTTCCAGGGCTTGATGAAGTACCTGAAACCCAAGAAGAAAGCCTAGCCTTCACGCGTGCAGGGAACGGTGCCTTTGTGGGAGCGGCCTTGTGTCGCGAAAGGGCCGCAGCGCGGCCCCAGGATCTTGAGTCTGCCTCACCATTGCCGGGGCTGCTGTGCAGCCCTTTCGCGACACAAGGCCGCTCCCACAAAAGGGGATAGGGTTTGTTCGATAGGAGCGCGGGGCCGCTTCCTTAGTGCGGTGCGTTTAGCTGGGTGGCCAGGTCGCGCAGCAAGGCCTCGGCTTCGAGCACCTTGTTCACCACGTCCTCGGCCTTGTCCCGAGTGATTCCCAGCCGCTCCAGCAACTCGTCCGGAATGGCTTCCTGCGGCCCGGAGCCGATGCCCTTGGAGCGCAGCAGGCGTGTGGCCAGGCACACCAGGTTGGGGAATGCCGACAGGTCGCCGTCATACGCCGGGTCATGCTGGAAGCGCAGTGCGGTGGACAGCTCCTCCGGCATGTCCCACAGCTTCATCAGCCAGGCGCCGATCTGCTCCCGGCTGATGCCCAGCAGGTGCTGCTCCACATAGGTGTGGCTCAGGTGCGGGTTGACCTCCAGGTGGCGGCAGATCAGCGAGAAGTGCGGCGGGAACACATGCGCCAGCAGCAGGTAGCCAAAGTTGTGCAACAGCCCGGCCAGGTAGGTCAGGCCGGCCTCAGGGCGCTCGGCACGCGGCATGGCGCGGGTCAGGCCTTCGATGATGGCAGCGGTGTAGATCGACTGCTGCCAGTACGGCGTGGCCTGTTGCGGGTGGTCCTTGGGCAGGCTCAGGGTCTTGCCCAAGGCCAGGCCCAGGGCCAGGTTGATCACCAGGTCGAAGCCCAGCACGCGGACGATGGCGTCTTCCACCGAGCGGATCTTGCCGGGCGAGGCGTAGTAGGGCGAGGCCGCCCAGCTGACCACCTGGGCGGCCAGGGCCGGGTCGGTTTCGACCACGCCGGTGATGTCGTCGATGCTGGCGTTAGGGTCTACCCGCAGCTTGATGATTTTCTGCGCGGTGTCGGCCAGTGGCGGGATCTCGATGGTTTCCTCAAGGCGCTTCTGGATACGCCGGGCGGTAAAGGCCTGCACCGCCTGGGTAATTTCCTTGGGGTCGTCGTCCGGCCGGTCGAGGTTGGGGCGGATATCGCGCACAGGGATGCCGAAGTTGCCGGCGCTGGCCTTGGCGAGCATGCGCTTGAAGTCGTCACGGTGAATCTTCAGCAGCAGGCCAGCCTCGCCGGACTGCACCAGCAGGTACTCGGCGTCGAGCAGCTTGCCTTCGTACAGACAGGGTGAACTGGTCAGCGCCGGAATGGCCGGCAGGGCCTTGAGCTGGTGCTTGTCGAGCATCTGCCTGAGGCGCGGCACCGGCACGGCCGTGAGCTTGCGCCCGGTCAGTTCTTCGAGGCGGGCCAGGTCCAGCAGCTTGCTCTGTGGGAACAGCACCAGCAGGGCACCGACCTCGTCATCGAGGAGAATCGCCTGTACCCGCGAGGCGGCTGGCAGCTCTGGGTGTTCCGCCACCTCTTCAAAGGCCACGTGCAGTTTTTCGAGCAACAGCCGGATGACAGACGGTGCGTGTGGGGTTGCGGTGTCAAGGGCAACTTCAGTCATGGTCTGTATCCACAAATTCTTTTGAAGGCAAAGTATAACCAGCCTGTTGGCAAAGCTGGATCCATTCTGGGACAGGTGTCACACCTGGCCATATTGCTGGCCGTGGCGCAGCCAGCGGTCGAGCAGTGGGCTGACATGTTCGGGCCAGCGGGCCAGCAGCGCCTGGGCCGCATCGCGCACGGCCGGCAGCAGGTCGGCATCGCGCATCAGGTCGGCGACCTTGAATTGCAGCAGGCCGGTCTGGCGGGTGCCGAGCATTTCGCCGGGGCCGCGCAGTTCCAGGTCTTTCTCGGCGATGATGAAGCCGTCGTTGGTTTCGCGCATGATGCCCAGGCGCTCGCGGCCGATCTGCGACAGCGGCGGGTGGTACAGCAGCACGCAATGGCTCGCCGCGCTGCCCCGGCCCACGCGGCCACGCAACTGGTGCAGCTGGGCCAGGCCCAGGCGCTCGGGGTTCTCGATAATCATCAGGCTGGCGTTGGGCACGTCCACGCCCACCTCGATGACCGTGGTGGCCACCAGCAACTGCAGGTCGCCTTGCTTGAACTCGGCCATGACCGCGGCTTTTTCCGCAGGCTTCATGCGCCCGTGAATCAGGCCCACGCGCAGCTCACCCAGGGCGCTGCCCAGCTCCTCGAAGGTGCTTTCGGCAGCCTGGCAGGTGAGTTCTTCGGATTCTTCGATCAGCGTGCACACCCAGTAGGCCTGGCGCCCCTCGGCGCAGGCGGCGCGTACCCGCTCGACCACTTCGAAACGGCGGCTGTCGGCGACCAGCACGGTGTTTACCGGGGTACGGCCGGGCGGCAGCTCGTCGAGCACAGAGGTGTCGAGGTCGGCGTAGGCGCTCATGGCCAGGGTGCGCGGAATAGGCGTGGCGGTCATGATCAGCTGGTGCGGGCACAGTTCGCCGGCCACGCCTTTCTTGCGCAAGGCCAGGCGTTGCTGCACGCCGAAACGGTGCTGCTCGTCGATGATCGCCAGGGCCAGGTGCTTGAATTGCACCTCCTCCTGGAACAAGGCGTGGGTGCCGACCACCATGGGCGCGCCACCGGCGATTTGTTCCAGGGCGCTGGCGCGGGCCTTGCCCTTGAGCTTGCCGGCCAGCCAGGCGACTTCGATGCCCAGTGGCTCCAGCCAGCGCTTGAAGGTGATGTAGTGCTGTTCGGCCAGGATTTCAGTGGGCGCCATCAGCGCCACCTGGTAGCCGGCTTCCAGGGCCTGCAGCGCTGCCAGGGCGGCGACCACGGTCTTGCCGGCGCCGACATCGCCCTGCACCAGGCGCAGCATCGGTTCGTGCTGGCTCAGGTCGTAGGCGATTTCGCTGGCCACCCGCTGCTGCGCGCCGGTGGGCTTGAAGCCCAGGTTGGCCAGGTATTGGGTTTGCAGGCGCTGGGCCTTGGGCAGCACGGGCGCGCGCAGGCTGCGCAAGCTTTCGCGCAGGCGTTGCTGGGACAGCTGATGGGTCAGCAGCTCCTCGAAGGCCAGGCGGTGCTGGGCCCAGTGCTGGCCTTCTGCGAGTTCGTCGAGGTCGGCGTCGGCTGGCGGGTTGTGCAGGTAGCGAATGGCATCGTCCAGCGGCGCCAAATGATAGTCGCGGGCCAGCTCGTCGGGCAGCCAATCAGGCAGGCTGCGTGGGCCGAGCATGCCCAGGCTCTGCTGGCACAGCAGGCGCAGGCGCTGTTGGGTGAGGCCTTCGGTGGACGGGTAGATCGGCGTCAGGGTCTGCTCCACCGGGGGGGGCGGCTCGTCGCCGTTCAGCGCGCGGTATTCGGGGTGGTAGATCTCCAGGCCCGAAGCGCCAGGGCGGGCTTCGCCGTAGCAACGCAGGTGCGTGCCGCGTTTCAGGCCTTCCTTTTGCGCGTTGCTGAAATGGTAGAAGCGCAGGCTCAGCACGCCGGTGCCGTCACCCAGGCGCACCACGAGGCTGCGGCGCTTGCCCATGGTCACGTCGGCGCCGCTGACCACCCCTTCGATCACCGCGTCCTGCCCGGGGCGCAGTTGGCCGATGGGCACTACCCGGGTGCGGTCCTGATAGCGCAGGGGCAGGTGGAACAGCACATCCTGCAGGTTCTCCAGGCCCACCTTGGCGAGCTTTTCCGCCATGGCATCGCCTACGCCCTTGAGCGCGGTGACCGAGACCTTCGACAGCTCAGCCATGGATCAGGCCGGTTGTTCCACGGGCGGCTTGGCTACCGAGCAGAGGCGGATCGAGTCGGCAAGGATCTCGATTGCCTTTGGCCGCGGGAAGCTGGCACGCCAGGCGATGGCAACGGTGCGAAACGGCGCCGGAGGAGTAAGCGGACGCACTTCGATGACCCCCGGTGCGTAATGGTGGCTGTGTACCGCCGACAGCGGCAGGATCGACACGCCAAGGCCCGATGCGACCATGTGGCGGATGGTTTCCAGCGAGCTGGACTCGACCGTGGTGTGCTTGGAGCCTTCGCCACCCTTGTTCAGCGTTGGGCAGGCTTCCAGCACCTGGTCGCGGAAGCAGTGGCCCTCGCCCAGCAGCAGCAGGCTCTTGTCGTTCAGCATGGCGGTGTCGATGGTTTTCTTCGCCGTCCACGGGTGGTCGGCGGGCATCAGCGCGCAGAAGGGCTCGTCGTACAGCGGCAGGGTCAGCACGTCGGCCTCGTTGAACGGCAGGGCGATGATCACCGCGTCCAGTTCGCCGTTACGCAGTTTTTCGCGCAGCACGTGGGTGAAGTTTTCTTCGATATACAGCGGCATCTGCGGGGCGACCCGGTGCAGCTGGGGAATCAGGTGTGGGAACAGGTAGGGGCCGACGGTATAGATGGCACCGACCTTGAGCGGGGCGGTGAGCTGGTTCTTGCCAGCCTGGGCCAGTTCGCGGATGCCCTGGGCCTGCTCCAGCACCTTTTGCGCCTGGGCGACGATGCTCTCGCCGACCGGGGTCAGGCGCACCGCGCTTTTGCTGCGCTCGAAAATCAGTACGCCAAGCTCGTCCTCAAGCTTCTTCACACCGACCGACAGGGTCGGCTGGCTGACGTGGCAGCGCTCGGCCGCATGGCCGAAGTGCTGCTCCTGGGCGAGTGTGACGATGTAGCGTAGTTCGGTGAGGGTCATAACGTGCGTCCATGAAGTTGCGGGCCCAGCATAGCGGCTGCAATCGATAGACGCACGTTATCAGACTTGCCGATTTGTGACAGAAACAAAAGTCTCAGCGACGGTCCAGGGAGTAGACGAACGGCGCTACCACTTCGATCGTGCCATTGGTCAACAACTCGGCAGGCGGTTTCGGTACGGTGCCGGCCCGGCGGATCATCTCCAGGGTGGCACGGTCCAGGGCCGCGCTACCAGAGCCGCCCGCCATGGCGTACGACACCACCTTGCCTTCGGCGTCGACCACGAAACGCAGGCGGTTGATGCCCTGCAGGCCGCGACGGCGCGCGTCTTCCGGGTAACGCTTGTACTTGGCCAGGTGGCGCAGCAGGTCGCTCTGCCAGGTTGGCAGCGCCTGGCTGTTGGACGCGATGCTTGGCGTCGGTGCCGCTGACTTCTGTGGTGGCGTGTTGCTCGGTGGCGTGTCGACGACCTGTTCCTTGGCCGGTGGCTCGTCCTTCGGCGGCTCAGGCTTCTTCTCAGGCTTGGGTGGCTGAGGTTTGGGCTTGGGCTTTGGCTTGGCGATGGCGATTTTCGGTTTCGGCGCCTCGGCCAGCTTTGGCAGCGGCGGTTCTTCGACCACGGCCGGCGGCTGTGGGGCGGCCTTCGGTGGAGGCGGTGGCGCGGGCTCCGGCAGCGGTGCCAGCTCGACCATCATGGCTGCCGGGGGCAGCTCGATGGCCTGGGGCACCGACCAGTTGAGCGTCAGCAGCACGGCGACCACGTGCACGCCCAGCACGATCGCCAGGCTGCCACCGTAGCGCGCCATGTTTGAGCGCGTTTTCGTCATTTCTTGGCTGCCGTCTCGAGACCTACCAGACCGACCTTGAGGTAGCCGGCCGCGCGCATGGTGTTCATCACTTCCATCAGGTCACCGTAATCCACGCCCTTGTCGGCCTGGAAGAAGATGGTGGTTTCCTTGTCACCCTTGGTCTTGGCGTCGAGCATCGGGCCAAGCTGGTCGGGTGCGGCTACCTGATCGTCGCCGACGTACAGCTTCTGGTCGGCCTTGACGCTGACGAACACCGGTTTCTCGGGCCTCGGCGCCGGCTTGGCGGTCGAGGCCGGCAGGTCGACCTTGATGTCGACCGTGGCCAGGGGGGCTGCGACCATGAAGATGATCAGCAGCACCAGCATTACGTCGATGAACGGCGTAACGTTGATTTCGTGGTTCTCGGCGAGGTCATCGCCACCTTCGTTGAGATGCAGGCCCATGGCTTACCCCACTTTCACCATGTGCGGGGCAGCGCGCTCGCCGCCTTGGTGGTCCAGGTCACGGCTGACCAGCAGCAGTACCTGGGCGGAGGCGTCGGACACCTGTGCCTTGTAGCCGGCGATGGAGCGGGCGAAGACGTTGTAGATGACCACGGCCGGAATCGCTGCGACCAGGCCCAGGGCGGTGGCCAGCAGGGCTTCGGCGATGCCTGGGGCAACCACGGCCAGGTTGGTGGTCTGGGTCTTGGCGATGCCGATGAAGCTGTTCATGATGCCCCACACGGTGCCGAACAGGCCGACGAACGGTGCGGTGGAACCGATGGTGGCCAGCACGCCGGTGCCGTTGCTCATGGTGCGGCCGCTGGCGGCTACCAGGCGCTCCAGGCGGAAGCTCACGCGCTCCTTGATGCCTTCTTTCTCGCGGGCATTGGCCGACAGGCGCATCTCTTCGAGGGCATCATGGACCAGGGTGTGGGCCAGGGTGCCTTCCTTGTTGGAGACTTCGCTGGCTTCCTTGAGGCTCACCGATTTCTTCAGTGCGGCGATTTCGCCACGCAGGCGACGCTTGGCGCCCAGCAGCTCGAAGCCCTTGGCGATCCAGATGGTCCAGGTGATGATCGAGGCGATGGCCAGGCCGATCATCACGATTTTCACGACGATGTCGGCATTCTTGTACATGCCCCATGGGGACAGGTCGTGGGCCATGCCCAGCGAGGTGTCTTCAACCAGTTCCTGAATGGCCGGGTCGGCTGCGGCAGGTGCATCCACCGGGGTGGCGGCCTGGCCTTCGGCAGCGGGTGCCGGAGTGGCCGGGGCCGTTGCGGCAGCCGGGGTGGCGGCGGCATTGGCATTAGGCTCATCGGCCATGGCCACTGGGGCCAGCACCAGGCTGAACATCAGCGCGGCGATGGCGCGCCAGGCGCGCGACGGGTTTGGCGAAGCGGAAGGTTGAGTACGTGTCATGCTGGCCGGACCTGATGAAGAAAAAAGTGAGCGTTCTCCAAGGCCTCGAGATCGGCCGAGAACAGATAGGGGTGCCATTATTGCAAGTAATTCTTGTTAACAAAAGTAATCTTGTTGCTTTTTTCGGTTTAGGTGTAGCCGCCTATCGTGTAGTCCGGCTAGCCTGATCCTTTGGTCTAGGGAGTTTTGTGATGTCAGACCTTTCCGCAATGATCGTAGGGTGTGGTGATGTAGGCGGCCGTTTGGCCCAGCAATTGATGGCTAAAGGATGGCAAATTAGTGGCCTGCGTCGTACGGTGACCGCACTGCCCGAGGGTGTTGTGCGCGTCGCGGCCGACCTGGCCGACCCGGCCATGCCACAGGCGTGGCCGCAGCGCTCACCGGACTATTTGGTGTACTGCGTTGCCGCCAGCCAGCACGATGAAGGCGGTTACCAGGCGGCCTATGTAGACGGTTTGCGCCATGTGCTGGAGTGGTTGGCCGAGCGTGGCCAGCGCCCGCGCCGCCTGTTGTTCGTTTCCAGCAGCAGCGTGTTCGCGCAAAAGGATGGGGAGTGGATCGATGAAACCGCTGCCACCGCGCCGGAGGGCTATTCCGGCCGGGTCATGCTCGAAGCCGAAGGCCTGGCCCTGGCCAGTGGCCTGCCGGCGAGCGTGATCCGCCTGACCGGTATCTACGGGCCTGGCCGCGAGTGGCTGCTGGGCCAGGTGCGCCAGGGCTATCGGGTTGCCGAGGCGCCACCGCTGTACGGCAACCGTATCCACGCCGAAGATGCCGCCAGCCTGATCGCGTTCCTGCTGCAAGCCGATGCCGAGGGTGTGGCGCTGGAGGACTGCTACATCGGTGTCGACGACGACCCGGCGCCATTGGCGGATGTGGTGGCCTGGCTGCGGGCGTACATGGGGGTCACCGAGTGGTCCGATGAACAGCGCGTGCGCCGCACCGGCAGCAAGCGCTGCAGCAATGCCCGGGCCAAGGCGCTTGGCTGGGCGCCGGTGTATCCGAGCTACAAGGAAGGCTATGCGGCCATCCTGAAGGGAGCGCGCTGACCTGGTAGGAGCGAGCGTAGCTCGCGATGGGGCGCGCAGCGGCCCCATGGCCTCAGCTTCGCTGCACATGATGCCGGGGCTGCTTTGCAGCCCATCGCGAGCTGTGCTCGCTCCTACCGGGTCCACCGTCAACGGGTGAAAACGGGGACTTCTTCAGTCCTTCTCCAGCACCCACTGCTGGGCACCGGCAACCAGTTGCGGAATCTCGTCCGGCTGGGCGGTATTCACGGCCTGGAAGATGGTCAGCTTGTCGCCATCGCGCTTGAAGATGAACGGCGCGCCGCGCTGGTTGCGCTCCAGCCACAGGCTGTCGTTACTGCCGCCCATGCTGGCGCAGTCGCCGGCCAGGCACAGGGCGTAGCGGTCCGGGCCGGGCAGGCCGGTGATGCCGCCGTTGTCGGCAAAGCGCACCACGCCGCCTTTGCCCTGGCCTTCGAGGATCTTCCAGTCGCCGCCCAGGTAGGCCTGGTACAGCGCTTTTTCGAAGCTGCCGCCCAGTGGCGTGTTGCCCGGCTGCTTGGCGCGCACGAAGGTCTGCTTGGCACCTTGCTGGTCGGTGGCTTCAAGCTCATCGCCATCGAGCGCCAGTTGTTCAGTCTGGCCGCCTGGGAAGCTGGCCTGCCATTGCTTGTCGTTGGCGCTGAGCTGGCCGTCGGCCGCTTCGAAGCCATTGCTGTAGCTGGCCTGCTGGCTGCCCACATCGAGCTTCCACTCGAAAACCGGGCCATGATCGTTCAGGGCCTGGCGCAGGCTGTCGCCTTTGACCGCGGCCTTGATTGCGTCCTGGTTGATCCAGGTGCCGTTGAAATCTTCGGGTTTGTGGCTGGCGCAGCCGCTCAGAAGCAGGGCTGCCAGCGCGAGGGGCAGTGCTTGACGCATACGGGTAAACCTTGCAGAGGAGGGTGACGGGCAGGGCGCCCGTCACCAAGGGCATCACTCGATGACCAGGATGGCGTCCATTTCGACCTGGGCGCCTTTTGGCAGCGCAGCAACGCCGATGGCGGCGCGGGCTGGGTAAGGCTGTTCGAAGTAGCGGCCCATCACTTCGTTGACCTTGGCGAAGTGGCTCAGGTCGGTGAGGAAGATGTTCAGCTTGACGATGTCCTTGAACGAACCGCCAGCGGCTTCAGCCACGGCCTTGAGGTTTTCGAACACCTGCACGGTCTGGGCCTCGAAGCCTTCGACCAGTTCCATGGTCTTTGGGTCCAGTGGAATCTGGCCCGACATGTACACGGTGTTGCCGGCCTTGATCGCCTGAGAGTAGGTGCCGATAGCGGCAGGGGCCTTGTCGCTGTTGATGACGGTCTTGCTCATGATGACTCCTTGCGGTTGGCGGACTACGTACGCATGCGGGTGATGCGAACCACACCGGTCAGGGTACGCAGCTTCTTGATCACACGCGCCAGGTGCACGCGGTCGTGCACGCTGACCACCAGTTGGACCACGCTGATACGGCCGTCGCGTTCGTCCATGCTGATCTTCTCGATGTTGCCGTCGGCAGCGTTGACGCTGCTGGCCAGCAGGGCGATCAGGCCACGCTGGTGTTCCAGTTCCACGCGCAACTCTACATTGAACTCGCCGGCGATGTCCTTGGCCCAGGAGAGCTGTACGCACTTCTCCGGGTTATGCCGGATTTCACTGATGTTGCGGCAGTTTTCCAGGTGCACGACCATGCCCTTGCCGGCCGACAGGTGGCCGACGATCGGGTCACCTGGAATCGGCGTGCAGCATTTGGCGTAGCTCAGCACCAGGCCTTCGGTGCCGCGGATCGCCAGCGGGCCTTCCGGCGCCGGCAGCTGTTCGCCTTCGGCAGACAGCAAGCGGCGGGCGACCACGTAGGCCATGCGGTTACCCAGGCCGATGTCTTCGAGCAAGTCCTCGATCAGCTCCAGGCGGTACTCGGCCAGAATGCCCTGGATACGCTCCTGGGGGATTTTCTCCAGGCTGCTGTCGAACCCGGTGAGCACCTTGTTCAGCAGGCGCTCGCCGAGGCTGATCGACTCGGAGCGGCGCTGCTGCTTGAGGGCATGGCGGATGTGTGTGCGGGCCTTGCCGGTCACCACGAAATTGAGCCAGGCCGGGTTCGGCCGGGCGCCTGGCGCGCTGACGATTTCCACGGTCGAGCCACTTTGCAGCGGCTCGGAAAGCGGCGCCAGGCGGCGGTTGATGCGGCAGGCAATGCAGCTGTTGCCAACGTCGGTGTGCACCGCGTAGGCGAAGTCGACGGCGGTGGAGCCTTTGGGCAGCTCCATGATCCGGCCCTTGGGCGTGAACACGTAGACCTCGTCCGGGAACAGGTCGATTTTCACGCTTTCGATGAATTCCAGCGAGTTGCCGGCCCGCTGCTGAAGCTCAAGGATGCCCTTGACCCACTGCCGTGCACGGGCGTGGCTGCCCTTGGGCTGCTCGTCCTCGTTGGACTTGTACAGCCAGTGCGCGGCGATGCCGTTGTTGGCCATCTCTTCCATCTCGCGGGTGCGGATCTGGATTTCGATGGGCACGCCGTGCATGCCGAACAGCGTGGTGTGCAACGACTGGTAGCCGTTGGCCTTGGGGATCGCGATGTAGTCCTTGAAGCGCCCGGGCAGTGGCTTGTACAGGTTGTGCACGGCGCCCAGCACGCGGTAGCAGGTGTCGACCTTGTCGACGATGATGCGAAACGCATACACGTCCATGATCTCGTTGAAGGCGCGGCGTTTGCCGCGCATCTTCTTGTAGATGCCATAGAGGTGTTTCTGCCGGCCGCTGACCTCGCCCTCGATGCCGTCGGCGGCCAGGCAGTTGGCCAGCGAGTGTTCGATCTTGGCGACGATTTCCTTGCGGTTGCCACGTGCGCTTTTCACCGCCCGGTGAATCAGCGACGAGCGCATGGGGTGCATGGCCTTGAAGCCGAGGTCCTCGAATTCCACGCGCACGGTGTGCATCCCCAGGCGGTTGGCGATGGGGGCGTAGATTTCGAGGGTTTCCTTGGCGATGCGCCGGCGCTTTTCGCCAGACAGCACTTCCAGGGTGCGCATGTTGTGCAGGCGGTCGGCCAGCTTGACCAGGATCACGCGGATGTCGCGGGCCATGGCCATGGCCATCTTCTGGAAGTTTTCGGCCTGCGCCTCGGCCTTGGTTTCGAAGTTCATCTGGGTCAGCTTGCTGACCCCATCGACCAGCTCGGCCACGGTCTCGCCAAATTGCTGGCTGAGGGCTTCCTTGGCGATGCCGGTGTCTTCGATCACGTCGTGCAGCATGGCCGCCATCAGGCTCTGATGGTCCATGTGCATGTCGGCGAGGATGCTGGCCACGGCCAGCGGGTGAGTCACGTAGGGCTCGCCGCTGCGGCGGCGCTGCCCATCGTGTGCCTGTTCGGCGTAGAAATAGGCGCGGCGAACCAGGTTGACCTGTTCGGGCCCCAGGTAGGTCGACAGCCGTTCGGCTAAGGCTTCTATGCCCGGCATGGTTTCACCTCTTGCCGAGGAAGAGGGCCTTGTGCCGCGCGACGTCGACAGGGCATCGATCAGACAGCCTCGTTGGACTCGTCCTCGAACGCGGCGAAGACCGGATCCTCGGTGACGATCTCTTCGGCGGCGATGAACTCAGGGGTGACGATACCTTCGGCGATTTCGCGCAGGGCGACCACGGTCGGTTTGTCGTTTTCCCACGCTACGCGCGGCTCTTTGCCGCCGGTAGCCAGCTGACGGGCGCGCTTGGTCGAGAGCATGACCAGCTCAAAACGGTTATCCACGTGTTCCAGGCAGTCTTCAACAGTTACGCGGGCCATGGTCTTCCTCAGTAGCAAATGCGGTAGGCGTGCAGCCCAATATTGGGCAGGCGGACTCGATAGTTTAAAAAATCACCAGCCAATAGGGAAGCGCTGTTTTGTCGGGTGGTCGCCTTCGAGCCTTGTGTCTGCCTCTTCGCGGGCAAGCCTGCTCCCACAGGTACGAAGTATTTCTCACCGGCGCCGCTCACCCTGTGGGAGCGGGCTTGCCCGCGAAAGGGCCGGAACAGACACCCCCGCTGCATGATCCCGACGATAACCTCAGAGCATTGCATCCCGCAACCGCGGCGTAAGTTCCTCGAACAAGGTCTGCACCGAACGCAATGCCCGGCAATCGGGCCGGGTCAGCAGCCACAGCTGAGTATCGCAGCCCGGCAGCGGCCCGCTCAGGGCATCCACGCCGGGCAATGCATCGACCATGTAGTCCGGCAACGCCGCCACCCCCAGCCCGGTGCTCACCAGCTGGGCGATGGTCGACATGCTGCTGCACTGGTAGCGTGGGCTCAGCCCGGGGTACTGCTGGTTGCGCCAGACCACCGTGGGGTGGTCCTGCATCGAATCGTCCGGGGCGATCCACGGCACGCTGCCGGCCGCGGCATCCAGGCGCTCGCGCCACTGTGGCTGGCCGCAGATCACATAGGAGGTGGAACCCAGGCAGCGGCCCACCAGGTGCTCCGGTGGCGTGTTGGTCAGGCGCAGGGCGATGTCGGCATCGCGCCGGCTGAGGTTGGCGAAGGTATTGGAGGTGCCCATCTCCAGCGACAGTGCCGGGTAGTTGGGCATGAACGCCGCCAGCGCCGGCAGCAGCAGGCTGTGCATCACCGCCTCGGTGCAGGTCAGGCGCACGGTGCCGCTGACCACCGTTTCGCCACTGGTCATGGCGATGCGCGCCGCTTCCAGTGCTTGTTCGGCGCGCTCGGCCTGCTCGGCCAGGGCCTGGGCGGTGTCGGTTGGCAGGTAGCCCTTGCGGCTTTTGACGAACAGCGCGGTGCCAAGCGCCGATTCGAGCCGGCGAATCGAACGGAACACGGTCGAAACGTCGACCTTGAGCAGTTCGGCGGCCTTGGCCAATGAGCGACCGCGCTCCAGTGCCAGCACCAGGGAGAGGTCGGCGTGGGTAATCTGATATTGCATTGGTGCACGCTCTGCTTGCCGAATTGCCAATGTCTGTTGCGTCAGGGCCATTTTATAGTGAAACGGCCCCCGGGAATCAATGCGCCCGGTCGGGTAACCAATCCCCACGATGGGAAAGTGAAAAGAACAACAGCTGCAACCATCGTCGCCCGTGAGGCGCCAGCCGTATCCCCCCACATCGCCGCAGCAAATCATAGGATGTAAGCCATGACGTCGGTCACCCCGTGCGCCAGTACTTCCAGCGAGATGAATGACTTCCTTCAGGCCCATCCGGACACGCAGTACGTCGACCTGCTGATTTCCGACATGAACGGCGTGGTACGCGGCAAGCGCATCGAGCGGGCCAGCCTGCACAAGGTGTACGAGAAGGGTATCAACCTGCCGGCGTCACTGTTCGCCCTGGACATCAACGGTTCCACCGTGGAAAGCACAGGCTTGGGCCTGGACATCGGCGACGCCGACCGTATCTGCTACCCGATCGCTGGCACCTTGTGCGACGAGCCGTGGCAAAAGCGCCCGACCGCGCAACTGCTGATGACCATGCACGAGCTCGACGGCCAGCCGTTCTTCGCCGACCCACGCGAAGTGCTGCGCCAGGTGGTGAGCAAGTTCGACGCCCTGGGCCTGGATATCTGCGCCGCGTTCGAGCTTGAGTTCTACCTGATCGACCAGGACAACCTCAACGGCCGCCCGCAGCCGCCGCGCTCGCCGATTTCGGGCAAGCGCCCGCAGTCGACCCAGGTGTACCTGATCGACGACCTCGACGAATATGCCGACTGCCTGCAGGACATGCTCGAAGCGGCCAAGGAACAAGGCCTGCCGGCCGATGCCATCGTCAAGGAAAGCGCCCCGGCGCAGTTCGAAGTGAACCTGCACCATGTGGCCGACCCGCTGAAGGCCTGCGACTACGCGATCCTGCTCAAGCGGTTGATCAAGAACGTCGCCTACGACCATGAAATGGACACCACGTTCATGGCCAAGCCCTACCCGGGCCAGGCCGGCAACGGCCTGCACGTGCACATTTCGTTGCTGGACAAGAAAACCGGCAAGAACATCTTCGCCCACGACGAGCCGCTGCAAAGCGATGCCCTGCGCCACGCCATCGGTGGCGTGCTGGAAACCATGCCGGCGTCGATGGCCTTCCTCTGCCCGAACATCAACTCCTACCGCCGCTTCGGCGCGCAATTCTACGTGCCGAACGCGCCGAGCTGGGGCCTGGACAACCGTACCGTGGCCGTGCGCGTGCCCACCGACAGCAGCGACAACGTGCGCATCGAGCACCGCGTGGCCGGTGCCGACGCCAACCCGTACCTGATGCTGGCGGCGATCCTGGCCGGCATTCACCACGGCCTGACCCACAAGCTCGAACCCGGTGCGCCGATCGAAGGCAACTCCTACGAACAACTGGAGCAAAGCCTGCCGAACAACCTGCGCGATGCCCTGCGCGCGCTGGATGACAGCGAAGTCCTCAACCAATACATCAGCCCGGACTACATCGATATCTTCGTGGCCTGCAAGGAAAGCGAGCTGGCCGAGTTCGAAGTGTCGATTTCCGACCTTGAGTACAACTGGTACCTGCACACGGTGTAAGCCCATGAGCGCAACTGCGGTCCCCTTGATCGGTGTCAGCGCCTGCCGCCAGCAGGTGGGGAAGAACTCGTCGCACACGGTGGGCGACAAGTATGTGGAGGCCGCCGGCTTCGCCGGGTTGCCGTTGATCCTGCCGGCCCGTGACGGTGGCAGCGACCCGCAGGCGCTGCTGGCCCATCTCGACGGCATTGTTTTTACCGGCTCGCCTTCAAATGTCGAGCCGCATCATTACAATGGCGCCGCCAGCGCCGAAGGCACCCGCCATGACCTGGCGCGTGACCGCCTGACCCTGCCCTTGCTGCAGGCGGCCATCGCTGCCGGCGTGCCGGTGTTGTGCATTTGCCGGGGCTTCCAGGAACTGAACGTGGCCCTGGGCGGCAGCCTGCACCAGCGGGTGCAGGAGCTGCCCGGCTACCTGGACCACCGCGAGCCGGAGGATGCCCCCCTGGAGGTGCAGTATGGCCCGCGCCATGCAGTGAGCGTTGCCCCTGGCGGGCTGTTCGAGCGCCTGGGCCTGCCTGCGCAGTTTCAGGTCAACTCGCTGCACAGCCAGGGCATCGACCGCCTGGCCCCGGGCCTGCGGGCCGAGGCACGGGCCCCGGATGGCCTGATCGAAGCGGTGTCGATGCCGGATGCGCCGGGCTTTGTGCTTGGCGTGCAGTGGCACCCGGAATGGCGTTTCGCCGAAAACCCGGTCTCGCGGAGCCTCTTCCAGGCGTTTCGCGAGGCCTGCATTGCCCATGCTGCACGGGAGGCCTGACCGCAAGTCAGGCAAAAGTCCGGGATGACGCACCCCCGGCAGCGCGCTTTCAATGAGTGGAAGCAGGTCTTGGGAACAGGGCCTGTGAAAACAATTCCAATAGTTACGGCATAAACTCATGAGCAATTACACAGAAGCCGGCCGCCCACCCGATGTGGCCGACTCGGGCAGCACCCAGCGCAGCAAAGGCCTGGCCAAGGGCCGGCTTGGCCTGCTGGCCAGCGTGGTGCTGGGCATTTCCACCATCGCCCCGGTCTATACCCTGACCGGCGCCCTTGGCCCGACCGTGCGTGAGGTTGGCGCCCACCTTCCCGCCGTGTTCATCGTCGGCTTCCTGCCAATGCTGCTGGTTGCCCTGGGCTACCGTGAGCTGAACTCCGCCGAGCCGGACAGCGGCACCTCGTTTACCTGGTCGGCCCGCGCATTCGGCCCGATGATCGGCTGGATCGGCGGTTGGGGGCTGGTGGTCGCCACCACCATCGTGCTGTCCAACCTGGCCGGTGTGGCTGTCGACTTCTTCTACCTGTTCCTCAGCCAGATCACCGGCCAGCATGCGCTGGCGGCCCTGGCCGACAACCTGTTGGTGAACATCACCACCTGTTGCGTGTTCATCGCCCTGGCGGTGTGGATCTGCTGCCGGGGCATGGCCACCACCATGACCGTGCAGTACGGCCTGGTGGCGCTGCAGTTGATGGTGCTGCTGGGCTTTGCCTTCGCCGCCTTCGGCGGCACCACCGCGCCACCGCCGCTGGAATTCGATTTTGCCTGGTTCAACCCGTTTGGGGTCGAGTCGTTCTCGGCCTTTGCCGCTGGCCTTTCGCTGTCGATCTTCATCTTCTGGGGGTGGGACGTGTGCCTGACCGTCAGCGAGGAGTCGATTGGCAGCGATGAGGTGCCGGGCAAGGCGGCCACCTGGACGGTGTTGCTGATTCTTGGCCTGTACCTGGTCACCGCCATCGCCACCCTGCAGTTCGCCGGCATCAGTGAGCACGGCCTTGGCCTGAACAACCCGCGCATCCAGGAAAACGTGTTCGCCCACCTGGCGGGGCCGGTGATGGGGCCGCTGGCGATCCTGATGTCGATTGCGGTGCTGGCCAGCACCGCTGCGTCGCTGCAGTCGACCTTCGTGTCGCCGGCGCGCACGCTGCTGGCCATGGGGTATTACGGGGCGGTGCCGCAGAAGTTCGCCAGCGTTTGCCCGCGTTCGCAAACACCGCGCTACGCGACCATTTGCGCTGGCGTGGCGGCAGGGGTGTTCTACGTGACCATGCGGACCCTGAGCGAGAACGTGCTGGCTGACACCATCACCGCCTTGGGCATGATGATCTGCTTCTACTATTCGCTGACGGCGTTCGCGTGTGTTTGGTACTTCCGAGGCAGCCTGTTCGGCAGCCTGCGCCACTTCTTCATGCGTGGCCTGTGCCCGCTGGTGGGTGGGGTGATCCTGTCGGTGATCTTCGTGCGCACGGCCATCGACAGCGCTTCGCCAGACTTTGGCAGCGGCTCGCATGTGGCGGGGTTGGGGTTGGTGTTCGTGATTGCGGCGATCATTTCGGCACTGGGGATCGTGCTGATGATGATTTCGCGGATGCGCGCGCCGGCTTACTTCCTGGGGGCCACTTTGCGCCAGCAGGCTAGCTTGCCGTTGCAGGACTGATGCAAGGGGCTGCCTTGCAGCCCATCGCGACCTTTGGTCGCTCCTACCAGGGACCGCATCCCCGTAGGAGCGACCGAAGGTCGCGATAGGGCCCTATCAGGCCAGCAACTCTTTCAGCAGCCCACTGTAACGCTGCTGCTGCTTGCCCAGCAGTAACCGGTTGGCCACGAACACCGCCTTCAATTCCTCCAGCGCCACGGCGAAGTCGTCATTGATGATGACGTACTCATACTCGTTGTAGTGCTCCATCTCGCTGACCGCTTCCTGCATGCGCCCGGCAATGATCTCCTCGCTGTCCTGGCCACGGCCGTCCAGGCGCTCGCGCAGGGCCTGCTGGCTTGGCGGCAGGATGAACACCGAGCGCGCCTCGGGCATCAGCTTGCGTACCTGCTGGGCGCCCTGCCAGTCGATTTCCAGAATCAGGTCGTTGCCCTGGTCGAGCACTTCCTGCAAGGCGCTGCGCGAGGTGCCGTAGAAGTTGCCGAACACTTCGGCATGTTCAAGGAAATCACCTTTGCCGATCAGCGCCTTGAAGTCGTCATGGCTGACGAAGTGGTAGTTCACGCCGTGCTGCTCGCCCGGGCGCATGGCGCGGGTGGTGTGCGAGACCGAGACGCTGACGCGCGGGTCGGCCTTGATCAGGGCGGTGACCAGGCTGGTCTTGCCGGCACCCGAAGGTGCCGAAACGATATAGAGGGTGCCGCTGCTGTGGTTCATGGTCGGGTTGGCCTTACTCGATGTTCTGTACTTGTTCACGCATCTGTTCGATCAGCACCTTCAGGTTGACCGCCGCTTGCGTACTGCGTGGGTCGAAGGCCTTGGAGCCCAGGGTGTTGGCTTCGCGGTTCAGTTCCTGCATCAGGAAATCCAGGCGCCGGCCTGCAGCACCGCCAGACTTGAGCACCCGGCGCACCTCGGTGACGTGGGTGCTGAGGCGGTCGAGCTCTTCGGCAACGTCGCTTTTCTGCGCCAGCAGCACCATTTCCTGCTCCAGGCGCTGCGGGTCGAGCTCGGCCTTCAAGTCGCCGAAGCGGTCGAGGATCTTCTGCCGTTGGCCGGCGAGCATCTGCGGCACCAGGGCGCGCAAGGTGGTGACCTCGCTGGCCATGCTGTCCAGCCGCTCGTTGATCAGCCGCGCCAGTTCCTGGCCTTCGCGCAGGCGCCCGGCCTTGAGTTCGGCCAGGGCTTCGTCGAACAGTGCCACGGCTTCGGCATTCAGGGCTTGCGGGTCGCTGGCATCGGCCACCAGCACGCCCGGCCAGGACAGCACTTCCAGCGGGTTGAGCGCAGCCGGCTGCTTGATCAGCCCGGCCACCTCTTCGGCGGCGGCAACCAACTGCGTGGCGCGCTCGCGGTCAACCTTCAGCGGCTTGCCGCTGCTGTCTTCGTGCAGACGCAAGGTGCATTCGACCTTGCCCCGCGACAACCCCTGGCGCAGGCCCTCGCGCACCGCGCCTTCGAGGTCGCGCAGGGCGTCGGGCAGGCGCAGGTGCGGCTCCAGGTAGCGGTGGTTGACCGAGCGCAGCTCCCAGACCAGGGTGCCTTGACTGCCGGCGCGCTCGACACGAGCAAAAGCGGTCATGCTGTGCACCATGGGGAGTACCTCGCGTAAATGAGTTGAGGCGCGGGATTGTAGCGCAGTGCGCCCGTGGCGCCCATGTTACAGAGCGGGCATTCACCCAGGGGAAAAGGCGACAGGCTGCCGGGGGCGCGACGATAGGCGTGTTCTCGCCGGGCGACGGGCCCTATAATGGCGGTCAGATTCAAAGTCCCAGTACAGGTATCCCAGATGAAACGTCCAAGTGGTCGCGCCGCCGATCAGCTCCGCTCGATCCGCATCACCCGCAACTACACCAAGCACGCCGAAGGGTCGGTACTGGTCGAGTTCGGTGACACCAAGGTCATCTGCACGGTCAGTGTCGAAAATGGCGTGCCACGGTTCCTCAAAGGCCAGGGCCAAGGCTGGCTGACCGCCGAATACGGCATGCTGCCGCGCTCCACTGGTGAGCGTAACCAGCGCGAAGCCAGCCGTGGCAAGCAGGGTGGCCGCACCCTGGAAATCCAGCGCCTGATCGGCCGCTCGCTGCGCGCCGCGCTGGACATGAGCAAGCTGGGCGACATCACCCTGTACGTCGACTGCGACGTGATCCAGGCCGATGGCGGCACCCGCACCGCGTCCATCACCGGTGCCATGGTTGCCCTGTGCGACGCCCTGGCAGTGATCAAGAAGCGCGGTGGCTTGAAGGCCGGCAACCCGCTCAAGCACATGATTGCCGCAGTGTCGGTAGGCATGTACCAGGGCGAAGCGGTGCTCGACCTGGACTACCTGGAAGACTCGGCTGCCGAAACCGACCTGAACGTGGTGATGACCAGCGCCGGTGGTTTCATCGAGGTGCAGGGCACCGCCGAAGGCGCGCCATTCCAGCCTGAAGACTTCAATGCCATGCTGGCGCTGGCGCAGAAAGGCATGGGCGAGATCTTCGAGCTGCAGAACGCCGCCCTGGCTGACTGAGTGATTGCACACGGTTTCATCGCGAGCTGCGCTCGCTCCTACATGGCATGGCCTGCGTAGGAGCGAGCACAGCTCGCGATGGGCCGCAAAGCGGCCCCACCGTACTTAGATGGTCAACGTCCAGTCGTAGTCGACAATCAACGGCGCATGCTGGGAGAAGCGCGGCTGACGCGGCAGCCGAGCGTTGCGCACGAAGCGGCGCAGGCCCGGGGTGAGGATCTGGTAGTCGAACCGGTAGCCCAGGTTGAGCATCTCGGCCTGTTCGTTGTCCGGCCACCAGCTGTACTGGTCGCCTTCACGGCTGACTTCGCGCAAGGCATCGACATAGCCCATGTCGCCGGTGATCGCATCCATCCAGGCGCGCTCAGGCGGCAGGAAGCCCGGCGACTGCTGGCTGTCACGCCAGTTCTTGATGTCGAGCTTCTGCTGCGCCACGTAGAACGAGCCGCAATAGATGTACTCGCGGCGCTTGCGGCGCTGCTTGTCCAAATACTTGGCGAAGTCGTCCATCAACTTGAATTTCTGGTTCAAGTCTTCGTCACCGTTCATGCCCGAAGGCAGCAACAGGCTGGCAATACTCACTTTGTCGAAATCTGCTTGCAGATAACGCCCGTAGCGGTCGGCTGTCTCGAAGCCCAGGCCGGTGATGACTGCCTTGGGCTGCATGCGCGAGTAAAGTGCTACGCCACCTTGGGCGGGCACCTCTGCGTCGCAGGCATAAAGGAAATAGCCATCGAGCTGGAAAGCTGGGTCGTCGAGTTCAAAGGCCGAGGCGCGGGTATCCTGAAGGCAGATGACGTCGGCATTCTGGGCTTGCAGCCAGCTGAGCAAACCACGCTCGGCCGCAGCCTGAATGCCATTCACGTTCACACTGATGATCCGCATAAATGGCCCCAAAAATCTCGTGCGTGTATGATACCCGAGCTCAACCCATTTAGCTAAATCCGTGGTGTCCGGGACCTTACATGCAGCCGTATCAGCGCGACTTCATCCGTTTTGCCATCGATCGCGGCGTGCTGCGCTTCGGTGAATTCACCCTGAAATCGGGGCGTACCAGCCCGTATTTCTTCAATGCCGGCCTGTTCAACACCGGTTCCGCCCTGGCCCAGCTGGGCCGCTGCTACGCCGCAGCCATCGTCGACAGCAAGATCCCGTTCGACGTGCTGTTCGGCCCGGCCTACAAGGGCATCCCCCTGGCGGCGGCCACGGCCGTGGCCCTGGCCGAGCAGCACCAGCTCGACGTGCCTTGGTGCTTCAACCGCAAGGAAGCCAAGGACCACGGCGAAGGCGGCAGCCTGGTAGGCGCGCCGCTGGCAGGTGACGTGCTGATCATCGACGACGTGATCACCGCCGGCACTGCCATCCGTGAGGTCATGCAGATCATCAATGCCCAGCAGGCCAAGGCCGCAGGCGTGCTGATCGCGCTGAACCGCGAAGAGCGCGGCAACGGCGAGTTGTCGGCCATCCAGGAAGTGGAGCGTGACTTCGGTATTCCGGTGGTCAGCATCGTTTCGCTGACCCAGGTACTGGAGTTCCTGGCGGACGACCCGCAGCTCAAGCAGCACTTGCCGGCTGTTGAGGCCTACCGGGCGCAGTACGGTATCTGATCCTGGCCTGGTAATGAAAAAGGCGACCTTCCTGGAAGGTCGCCTTTTTTTGTGTCGCCTGGTCCGGCCTCTTCGCTTGCAGGAGCGGGCTTGCCCCGCGAAGAGGCCGGTGCGGGTGAACTCAATCGGTGCCGTACTTAGGCGACCGCGGCCCATACAGAATGCCGCCATTGGCATACGGCGTCAGCAGCCGGGCACTGGTCATGCCGGCAATCGGGTAACCGGCATCGTCCTGCACACTGCTGATGATCTGGTTCACCGCCGCGGTAATCAGCATGCCGACGATGCCGCCCTGGTTCTGCTGGTTCTCCTGGCTGGAGGCCGTGGCAGTGCCGGTCCACAGGGTGGTGCCGGTCTTCAGGTCGACCAGCTTGGCGCTGGCGGTGACGATGGTGGCGCTGCTCAGCACCATGTAGCGGGTGCCGTAGTCCGACACGGTCACGTACAGGCCGGCATCAGCGCCGAAGATATCGTGCAGCTTGGTGGTTGGCAGCTGGTGGATGTCGGCCGGGGTGGTCATGCCGTTCTGGCGGAAGGTTTCGTCCACCAGCGCCACCGGCATCACGTAGTAGCCGGCTTCGGCCAACGGGTAAGTGACCTGCGAGAGCATGCTGTAGGTCGCCTTGACGTCAGGCGATTCGTTCAGCGGCGGCAGGATCAGGATCGACTTTGGCCGGCTCTGCTTGTAAGCCGAGTAGTCGATGCTCTTGCGCTCGGCGCAGCCGGCGAACAGGGCCAGCACGCAGGCGCCGACGATCAGTTGGGTCAGGCGCTTGATCATTTCACGGCTCCCTTGCTGGCGTTGCTGATCAGGAAGTCCATGTAGGCGGCCGATTCCGGGAACAGGGCCTTCTCGGTGCGGAACTGCTGGATCATCTGGTCATCCTTGCCCAGGCTGGAGTACAGCAGGCCGAGCTGCGCGTGGTAGCCCGGGGGCACGGCGCCGTTCTTGGCCTTGATCTTCTCCAGGTCGCGCTCAAGGGCGGTGGCCTGTTCTTCCTTCGAGTCGCCCTTGAGGTAGCCGTACACCTGGGGTTGGTAGCTTTCCCACTGGTACAGGGTCTTCGGGCCGCTGCAGCCGGCCAGCAGCAGGCCGCCCAGCACCAGGCCCGCGCAGCTGCGCAGGGCCGGGAGAGTGATAGTCATTGATGTGTCCTTCCTGGAATGAATCGGTTACTGAGCCTTGCCGTTGAGCGTCGAGTCATAGCTGGCGGTGCCGCCGAAACCGATGATTTCGCGGTTGGACAGGGCATACTCACCCGCGCCCTGGCTCGAATACACCACTTCCGAGGTGCTGATGTTGACGATGTTCAGCGCCACCTTGGCGTAGGCGATCTGGGTTTTGCCGCGGCCGAGAATGCCGAACAGCTGGTGATCGCCCACTTCCTTGCGGCCAAACTCGGTCACATCGCCCGTCACCACGAAATCGGCGCCCTTGAGGCGCTGGGCCTGGCCCTTGATCGCCGCTTCCTGCTGGATCTCGCTCATGTTGTCGCGGTCGAGCACGTTGAAGCGGTTGGTTTGCTGCAGGTGGGTGATGAGGATGGTCTTGGCCTGGCCGCCAAGGCGGTCGACGCCATCGGAGAAGATGCCGCGCATGTAGCTGGAGCGGTTGTCGAACTTGCCCACGGCAATCGGTGCACGCACGCCGCTGTAAGGGCGGCTGACGCTTTCGACCTGTTGCACGGCGATGGCGGTGGAGGTTTCAGTGGCACAGCCAGCGATGGACCCGACAGCCAGGGCGGCTGCCAGCACGAGTCCTTGTGATGCGTATTTCACGCGTTTTCTCCAAAAGACAGAACAAAATTCAACGAGCCAGTATTTTGCCATGTCTTTTGCAGAAAAATCATCGCCGGCAAGCCGGCGATGGGGGAGGGTGTAGCAGGATCAGTGGCGTTTGCGGTTGCTTATCAGGGTGCCCACGCCGCTGTCGGTGAAGATTTCCAGCAGCACCGCATTCGGCACGCGGCCATCGATGATGTGCGAGGTCGTCACGCCGCCCTGAACCGCATCCAGCGCGCACTTGATCTTCGGCAGCATGCCGCCGTAGATGGTGCCGTCGGCGATCAGTTCGTTGACCTGCTCGGTGGTCAGGCCGGTCAGGACCTTGCCTTCCTTGTCCATCAGCCCGGCAATGTTGGTCAGCAGCATCAGCTTTTCAGCTTTCAGTGCCTCGGCCACCTTGCCGGCCACCAGGTCGGCGTTGATGTTGTACGACTCACCGTTGGTGCCCACGCCGATCGGCGCAATCACCGGAATGAAGTCGCCCTTGACCAGCATGTTCAGCAGGTCGGTGTTGACGCTCACCACCTCGCCAACGTGGCCGATGTCGATGATTTCCGGCTGGGTCATCTCTGGGGTCTGGCGGCTGACGGTGAGCTTCTTCGCGCGAATCAGCTCGGCGTCCTTGCCGGTCAGGCCGATGGCGCTGCCGCCGTGGCGGTTGATCAGGTTGACGATGTCTTTGTTGACCTGGCCGCCGAGGACCATTTCCACCACGTCCATGGTTGCCGCGTCAGTGACGCGCATGCCATCGATGAAGTGGCTTTCGATCGACAGGCGCTTGAGCAGGTCACCGATCTGCGGGCCGCCACCGTGCACCACCACTGGGTTGATGCCCACGGCCTTCATCAGCACGATGTCCCGGGCGAAGCCGGTTTTGAGCTCTTCGCTCTCCATCGCGTTGCCGCCGTACTTGATGACCAGGGTCTTGCCGACAAAGCGGCGGATGTAAGGCAGTGCTTCGGACAAAACCTCGGCTACATGGGAAGCGGCATCGCGATCGAGGGTCATGCAGGGCTCCTGTAAGGAACAGATAGTCGGTCAGAACGGCAGTTGCAGCTCAGGGGCAACCCGCAGCAACTGGGCACGGAAAACATCCTTGATACGTTGCAACTCGGCGGCGCTTTCGGCCTCGAAACGCAGCACCAGCACCGGTGTGGTGTTGGAAGCGCGTACCAGGCCCCAGCCGCTGGCATAGTCGACCCGCACACCGTCGATGGTGGTCAGGCTGGCTGCGCCCCAGTCGGCGTCGCGTTGCAGTGCATCAATGATGCTGAATTTACCCTCGTCGGTCACATCAATGTTGATTTCCGGTGTGGAAATATCATTGGGGAACGCGGCGAACAGGTTTTCGGCGCTTTGCGCGGCATGGCTGAGAATTTCCAGCAGGCGTGCGGCGCTGTAGATACCGTCGTCGAAACCGTACCAGCGCTCCTTGATGAAGATGTGGCCGCTCATCTCGCCTGCGAGCAGCGAGCCGGTCTGTTTCATCTTCTTCTTGATCAGCGAATGGCCGGTTTTCCACATCAGGGCCCGGCCACCGTGCTGTTCGATCAGCGGGGTCAGGCGGCGGGTGCATTTGACGTCGAAGATGATTTCGGCGCCGGGGTTGCGGGCCAGCACGTCCTGGGCGAACAGCATCAGCAGGCGGTCGGGGTAGACGATGCTGCCGGTGTTGGTCACCACGCCCACGCGGTCGCCGTCGCCATCGAAGGCAAGGCCGATATCGGCGCCGGTTTCCCGCACCTTGGCGATCAGGTCTTGCAGGTTTTCCGGTTTGCCCGGGTCCGGGTGGTGGTTGGGGAAGTTGCCGTCCACCTCGCAGAACAGCGGGATCACTTCGCAGCCCAGGGCTTCGATCAGCTGTGGCGCGACCACGCCGGCCGCGCCGTTGCCGCAGTCGACCACCACCTTGAGCTTTTTCGCAAGCTTCACGTCGCTGACGATTTGTTGGAAGTAGCGGTCGAGGATTTCAACCTTCTGCACGCTACCCTGGCCACGCGGGACGTCGTTGGCCTTCAGGCGCGCCAGCAGGGCCTGGATCTGTTCGTTGGCCAGTGTGTCGCCGGCGATGACCACCTTGAAACCGTTGTAATCCGACGGGTTGTGGCTGCCCGTGAGCATCACCCCCGAGGTGCCGGCCAGCACGTTGGCGGCGTAGTACAGCGCCGGGGTTGGCACCAGGCCGACGTCGCTGACCTGGCAACCGGCGTCGACCAGGCCCTGGATCAACTGTTCGACCAGCATGGGGCCGGAGAGGCGGCCGTCCCGGCCCACGGCGATCTGCGGTTCGCCCTGGGCGAGGGTCTGCGCGCCGATGGCGCGGCCGATCCAGTAGGCGGTTTCGCCATGTAGGGTTTTGCCGACCACGCCACGGATGTCATAGGCGCGGAAGATGCTCTCGGGCAATGCGGGGACCAGGTGGGCCATGTCGTTCATCTCTGGAAGCTCCATAGTCTAAGGCTTTCTGGGCTGGCGCAAACTGAACGCTTGGACGGTGGAATGCCCCGAGAGTTCGCCTTCCATGGCGCCAACGGTCGCTGCCGGGGCTTAGCGGGTGCCGGAGTGGCCAAAGCCACCGGCGCCGCGCTGGGTTTCGTCGAAGGCCTCGACGATGTCGAAGTGCGCCTGCACCACCGGCACCAGAATCAACTGCGCGATGCGCTCGCCAACGGTGATGGTGAACGGCGTATTGCCACGGTTCCAGCACGACACCATCAGTTCGCCCTGGTAGTCCGAATCGATCAGGCCGACCAGGTTGCCAAGCACGATGCCGTGCTTGTGGCCCAGGCCCGAGCGCGGCAGGATCATTGCTGCCAGGCCCGGGTCACCGATGTAGACCGACAGGCCGGTCGGGATCAGCAGGGTCTGGCCCGGTTCGAGGACCGTGTCTTCCTTGAGCAGGGCGCGCAGGTCGAGGCCGGCAGAGCCAGGCGTTGCGTATTGCGGCAGCGGGAATTCGCTGCCCAGGCGTGGGTCGAGGATCTTGGCTTGAAGAGCGTGCATGTAACTTATTGAACCTGGTTGAGCCGTTCGGCGATGAAGGCGACCAGCTGGCGGGCGATCTTGCCCTTGCTGGTCTGCGCGAAGAGGGTCTGGTGCTGCTGGCGGTCGATCACGGTCAGGGCATTTTCCTCGCTGTTGAAGCCGATGCTGGGGTTGGCCACATCATTGGCGACGATCAGGTCGAGGTTCTTGTCCTTGAGCTTGCGCGTGGCGTAATCGAGCAGGTGTTCGGTTTCGGCGGCGAAGCCGACGCTGAACGGGCGGTCGGTGCGGCCAGCAAGGGTGGCAAGGATATCGGGATTGCGCACCATCTGCAGCAGCATGCCGTCGCCGGTCGTAGGATCTTTCTTTAGCTTTTGCGGGGCAACCACCTCTGGGCGGTAGTCTGCGACCGCTGCGGACGCGATGAACAGGTCACACGGCATGGCCGCTTCGCAGGCCGCGAGCATGTCCCGCGCGCTCACCACGTCGATGCGCTGCACCCGGTCTGGGGTCTGCAGGTGCACCGGGCCTGTCACGAGGGTCACCCGAGCCCCGGCCTCGGCGGCCGCTTCGGCCAGGGCGAAGCCCATCTTCCCGGAGCTATGATTGGTGATGTAGCGCACCGGGTCGATGTTTTCCTGGGTGGGGCCCGCGGTGATCAGCACGTGCTTGCCGGTCAGCGCCTGGCGCTTGAAGCTTTCGGCCGCGCACCAGGCAAGGTCGGTGGCTTCGAGCATGCGGCCCAGGCCCACGTCGCCACAGGCCTGGCTGCCGGATGCCGGGCCGAACACCTGGATGCCACGGCTCTTGAGCAGGTCGAGGTTGGCCTGGGTGGCTGGGTCGCGCCACATGGCCTGGTTCATGGCTGGGGCCACGGCCACGGTGGCATCGGTGGCCAGCACCAGGGTGGTCAGCAAATCGTCGGCCATGCCTTGGGCCAGGCGCGCCATGAGGTCGGCGGTGGCTGGGGCAATCAGCACCAGGTCGGCCCACTTGGCCAGTTCGATGTGGCCCATGGCCGCTTCCGCGGCGGGGTCGAGCAGGTCCATGTGCACCGGGTGGCCAGACAGCGCCTGCAGGGTCAGCGGGGTGATGAATTCGGCACCCCCACGGGTCATGACGACGCGCACCTGCGCGCCGTGCTCCAGGAGTCGGCGAATCAGCTCGGCGCTTTTGTAGGCGGCAATGCCACCCCCGACGCCGAGAACGATGCGCTTGCGATACAGCCGCTGCATAGGCTTGCCTTTTTCCAGTGAACGCGGGCCGCGACGTCTGAAACTGCCTGCGGCAGAACGTCGCATGTACGAGGCGAAATAGATTACCACAGGGCCGAAACGGGCCGCAGCAAAGGCAGGGAGTAGGGATGAACATCAGGGAATGGCCGACCGATGAGCGGCCAAGGGAAAAGTTGTTGGAGCGTGGGGCGGCGGTGCTGTCGGACGCTGAGTTACTGGCCGTGTTGCTGGGGTCGGGCGTTGCCGGTCGCAATGTGCTGGACCTTGCGCGTGGGCTTTTGTCGCGCTTTGGCGGGCTTAGGCTGTTTCTTGAAGCCGACCGCGAGGCGGTATTGCGCGAGCCGGGGGTGGGGCCTGTGAAATATGCGCAGTTACAGGCGCTGCTTGAGATTGGCAGGCGCTATCTGGATGAAAAAATCGAGCGCACAGCGGCCCTGGAGAGCCCGGCAGCGGTGCGCCGCTACCTGAAGTCCATGTTGCGCCATGAGGTGAGCGAGGTGTTCGGTTGCTTGTTCCTGGACAGCAAACACAGGCCGCTGGCGTTCGAGATTCTGTTTCGGGGCACGATCGACCGGGCGAGTGTCTACCCGCGCGAAGTGGTACGCCGGGCGCTGCAGCACAATGCAGCGGCGTTGATTTTGTGCCACAACCACCCTTCGGGGCACAGTGAGCCCAGCCAGGATGATGTGCACCTGACGGTTTCGTTGAAGCGTGGGCTGGCGTTGATCGATGTGCGGGTGCTGGATCACATCATCATTGGGGATGGGGAGCCGTTGTCGATGGTCGAGCAGGGGTGGGTGGTGGCTTAGGTGGGCCTGCCTTGAGGGATGTGGTGGCAGTGAGATCGAGCGCCGCCCGCGCGGCGCTCGATCTCACAGGCGACAAATCCCCCAAACCAGGCCCCTCTCCAACCTCACCGCCCCGCCGACACCTTGCTGAAATCCAGCCGCCCGAACGGGCTCACCTGGAACCCTTCCACCCCTTGGCGCAACAGCGTCGCCGCCGTTGGGTGCGCCAGCGGCACCCACAGCGCCTGCTGCTGGATCAGCGTCTGCGCCTGCTGGTACAACCGGCTGCGCACGCTCTGGTCATTGGTGGTGCGCCCGGCGCTGATCAGCTGGTCCAGGCGGTTGTCGCAGAACCGCGCGAAGTTGGTGCCCGACTGCACCGCCGCGCAGGAAAACTGCGGGCTGAGGAAGTTGTCCGGGTCACCGTTGTCACCGGCCCAGCCCATGAACAGCAGGTCATGCTCGCCCGCCTTGGCACGGCGGATCAGCTCGCCCCACTCGATCACGCGGATCTCGGCCTTGATGCCGATTTTCGCCAGGTCCGCCTGCAGCATCTGCGCGCCCAGGCTCGGGTTGGGGTTGAGCAGGCTGCCCGACGGGCGGGTCCAGATCGTGGTGCTGAAGCCTTCGGCCAGGCCAGCCTTGGCCAGCAGGGCCTTGGCCTTGTTCACATCGAGCGGGTAGCCGGGCAGGTCCTTGGCGTAGCTCCAGGTGTTGGGCGGGTAAGGGCCGTTGGCGGCGGTGGCGGTGTCTTCGAATACCGCCTTGAGGTAGGCCTGCTTGTCGAAGGCCAGGTTGATTGCCTGGCGCACCTCGGGCTTGTCCAGCGGCGGGTGTTCGCTGTTGATGGCCACGAAGGCCGTCATGAACGCAGGCGTGGTGGCCACCTTGAGGTTGCCGTCCTTGCCCGCTTCGGCGATGTCCAGCGGCTTGGGCGACAGGGCCACCTGGCATTCGCCCCGCTTGAGTTTCTGCAGGCGCACGTTGGCATCGGTGGTGATGGCGAAGATCAGCGGGTCGACCGCCGGCTTGCCACCGAAGTAGTCAGGGTTGGCGCGGTAGCGCACCACGGCGTCCTTCTGGAAACGCTGGAACACGAACGGGCCGGTGCCGATCGGCTGGCTGTTGAGCTTTTCCGGGGCGCCTTCCTTGAGCAGCTTGTCGGCGTATTCGGCCGAGTAGATCGACGCGAAGCCCATGCTCAGGGTGGCCAGGAAGGTCGCGTCGGCATGGGTCAGGGTAAAGCGCACGCTGTTCGGCTCGGGGGCTTCGATCGCTTTGATCAGGCTGTCCAGCTGCAGCGACTGGGCATGCGGGTAACCGCCCGGGGCCGTTTTATGCCAGGCGTGGGCGGGGTAGAGCATGCGCTGGAAGCTGAACAGCACGTCGTCGGCGTTCAGCTCGCGGGTCGGCTTGAAGTACGCCGTGGTGTGGAACTTGACCCCGTCACGCAGCTTGAAGTCATAGACCAGGCCGTCCGCCGACACCGTCCAGCTCTGCGCCAGGCTCGGCACGACCTTGCCCTGGCCTGCGTCAAACTCGACCAGGCGGTTCATCAGCATATCGGCCGACGCATTGGTGGTGGTCAGCGAGTTGTACTGGACCACGTCGAAGCCTTCGGGGCTGGCCTCGGTGCAGACGCTCAGCGGTGCAGCCTGGGCGATGCCTGCGGCAAACAGGGAGGTGAACAATAAGGAAAGGGCGGCAGCACGCATGGTGGCTCCTTGGCTGGTCGATGGCCCATCTGCCGGTGCAGTCTGGAAACGTCCTACCCTAGTGGGACCGCCGGCAAATGACCACACCCTTTTTTACAAAAACGGCGACGAGTGGTCGACGCTGGACAAGGCCTGCCGCTATGCTGGGCGGCGCGCTTGAGCCAGGGGCTTGCTGGCCTGGAATGACAACGTGGAATATCACGAGATGTTGTTGCAGCCGAGTCTTTCTGGTATAAAGCAGCGCTCTTTTCTAGGGGCTCGGCCTGTCGCATCAGCGGATCCGGTCGATAAGACCTCCAGAATCACGGCGCCTGGCGCCAAAGACTGAGAGATTAAGCGGCCAACCCATGCCGGGTTGGGCATGTGGTTTTAGAGGGCTGAGTCATGTCGAGAGTCTGTCAAGTTACTGGTAAGGGTCCAGTAACCGGGAACAACATTTCCCACGCAAACAACAAAACCCGTCGTCGTTTCCTGCCGAACCTGCAGCACCACCGTTTCTGGGTTGAATCCGAGAACCGTTTCGTGCGTCTGCGCGTATCCGCCAAAGGCATGCGTATCATCGACAAGCGCGGCATCGACGCCGTTCTGGTTGACATCCGTAAAGCTGGCGCCAAGGTTTAAGGGAGAGCATCATGCGTGAATTGATCCGTCTGGTTTCGAGTGCCGGTACCGGCCACTTCTACACCACCGACAAGAACAAGCGCACCACCCCGGACAAAATCGAGATCAAGAAATACGATCCGGTTGTTCGCAAGCACGTGGTGTACAAGGAAGCCAAGATCAAGTAATTGATCGGCGATCTGAAAAAAACCCGCCTCCGAAAGGATGCGGGTTTTTTTATGCCTTGCGTTCAGCCTCAGTTGAACTCAAAGCCCTTGATGCGGCCTTGGCCATCGACCGTGACGTGAATTCGGTTGGGGTCGAACTCGCGGGTGCTGAAATCGCGAGGGCCTACAACACGGGCGCGGCCGGTCAGGCTGGTGATGGTGTCTTTCACCGCGTCGTCATAGTCGGTGCCGACGAGATGGGCGAGGGCTTGCAGGACTTCGTCGTTGTTCATGGTTCGATGCCTTTAGCTGGATGATGGCCCGAAATGGGCCGGGCCATGGTCATCCAGGCAGGCGAGGGCCATGTGTTACAAGGTTACCGCTGCTCGAACATCACATAGATCTTGCGGCAAGGCTCCAGCACTTCCCAGGTGCCCTTGAAGCCCGCAGGGATCACGAACCGATCACCGGCGCGCAGGGTTTTTGCCCCGCCATCCTGGTCGCGCAGCACTGAACCGCCCTGGACGATCTCGCAGTATTCATGTTCGGTGTAGTTCACCGTCCATTGCCCCACCGCCCCTTCCCAGACGCCAGCGGCAAACTGCCCGCATGGGCTGGAATAGTGGTTGTAGACAGCCTGGTCCGGCTCGCCCTTGAGGATTTTCTCGGCTGCCGGGCGGTAGCGTTCGGCCTCGGTGAGAACCTGGGCGAAATCGATGATGCTGTCGATGCTCATGGTGCGGCTCCTGTTGTTGTTTAATAAAATGAACATCAGTAGGCTTTTAGGCTGTTCGTGTCAAATATATTGATACTTTACCCGCCCTGGTTTAGGGTATCGCTTGCCCGTGTGCGCTCGTCGCCCGGCCAGAATTCTGACAACGCCAGTGAGTCCTCAGTGCGGCGTTGCACCTAAACAAGAGGAGGAGTTTCGTATGACCACCCTGACCCGTGCGGACTGGGAACAACGTGCCCAGCAACTGAAGATCGAAGGCCGCGCCTTCATCAACGGCGAATACACCGACGCCGCATCCGGTGAAACATTCGACTGCCTGAGCCCGGTCGACGGACGCTTCCTGGCCAAGGTTGCCAGCTGCGACCTGGCCGACGCCAACCGCGCCGTGGAAAACGCCCGCGCCACCTTCAATTCCGGCGCCTGGTCGCAACTGGCCCCGGCCAAGCGCAAGGCCAAGCTGATTCGCTTCGCCGACCTGCTGCGCAAGAACGTCGAAGAGCTGGCGCTGCTGGAAACCCTGGACATGGGCAAGCCGATCGGCGACTCCTCCAGCATCGACATCCCAGGCGCGGCCAATGCCATTCACTGGACCGCCGAGGCCATCGACAAAGTCTACGACGAAGTCGCGCCAACCCCGCACGACCAACTGGGCCTGGTGACCCGTGAGCCGGTTGGCGTGGTCGGTGCCATCGTACCGTGGAACTTCCCACTGCTGATGGCCTGCTGGAAGCTCGGCCCGGCACTGGCCACCGGTAACTCGGTGGTGCTCAAGCCGTCCGAGAAATCCCCGCTCACCGCCATTCGCATCGCCCAGCTGGCCATCGAAGCCGGCATTCCGGCAGGCGTGCTGAACGTGCTGCCAGGCTACGGCCACACCGTGGGCAAGGCCTTGGCCCTGCACATGGACGTCGACACCCTGGTGTTCACCGGCTCCACCAAGATCGCCAAGCAGCTGATGGTTTACGCGGGCGAGTCGAACATGAAGCGCATCTGGCTGGAAGCCGGCGGCAAGAGCCCGAACATCGTCTTCGCCGACGCACCGGACCTGCAAGCCGCTGCCGAAGCCGCTGCCAGCGCCATCGCCTTCAACCAGGGCGAGGTCTGCACCGCAGGTTCGCGCCTGCTGGTGGAGCGTTCGATCAAGGACAAGTTCCTGCCAATGGTGGTCGAGGCCCTCAAGGGCTGGAAGCCTGGCAACCCGCTGGACCCACAAACCACCGTGGGTGCCCTGGTCGACACCCAGCAGATGAACACCGTGCTGTCGTACATCGACGCCGGCCACAAGGACGGCGCCAAACTGCTGGCCGGTGGCAAGCGTACCCTGGAAGAAACGGGCGGCACCTATGTTGAGCCGACCATCTTCGACGGCGTAACCAATGCCATGCGCATTGCCCAGGAAGAGATCTTTGGCCCGGTGCTGTCGGTAATCGCCTTCGACACCGCCGAAGAAGCCGTCGCCATCGCCAACGACACCCCGTATGGCCTGGCCGCCGGCATCTGGACCTCGGACATCTCCAAGGCCCACAAGACTGCCCGCGCCGTGCGCGCTGGCAGCGTCTGGGTCAACCAGTACGACGGCGGCGACATGACCGCGCCGTTCGGTGGCTTCAAGCAGTCGGGCAACGGCCGTGACAAGTCGCTGCATGCGCTGGAGAAGTACACCGAGCTGAAGGCGACCTGGATCAAGCTGTAAATCCAGAGGGGCCGCTTTGCGGCCCATTCGCGGGGCAAGCCCGCTCCTACAGGAATATCGCCGCCTCGACACTGGTGGTGAACCTGTGGGAGCGGGCTTATCGGACCGCCGCACCGCCGCAAAGGGGCCTGAAAAATTCTGCCTGGGAGGCTGCAATGCGTTGGGGAACCTACTTTGCCGTGCTGGCGTCGGTGCTCAGTGTCGGGCTCGCGCTCGGCGTGAGCATGCCGCTGGTGTCCCTGCGCCTGGAGGCCTGGGGCTACGGCGGGTTCGCCATCGGGGTCATGGCGGCGATGCCGGCACTGGGCGTGCTGCTTGGCGCAAGCCTGGCCAGCCGCCTGGCCGGCTGGGTCGGCGTGCCCGCGGCGATGCGCCTGTGCCTGTGGGGCGGGGCGTTGTCGATTGGCCTGGTGGCACTGCTGCCCAGCTACCCCCTGTGGCTGGCCCTGCGGCTGCTGATCGGCATGTCGCTGACCGTGGTGTTCATCCTCGGTGAAAGCTGGATCAACCAGCTGGTGGTCGAGCAATGGCGTGGCCGCCTAGTGGCGCTGTATGGCAGCAGTTACGCCCTGAGCCAGCTGGCCGGGCCGTTGGTGCTGGGCTTCCTGGGTTCCGACGATGACTTCGGCTTTTGGGCCGCGACCGCGTTGCTGCTGCTGGCACCCCTGGTGTTGCTGGGCCGTGGCGGGGCGCCCAGTACCGAAGCGTGCAGCGTCACCTTTGGCGACCTGTTCGCCTTCTGCCGACGCCTGCCGGTGATTGCCTGGGCCGTTGCCCTGTTCGCCGCGTTCGAGGCGATGATTCTGACCCTGCTGCCGGTGTACTGCCTGCAGCAGGGCTTTAGCACCGAGATTGCCCTGTTCATGGTCAGTACCGTGGTGGTGGGCGATGCGGTGCTGCAACTGCCGATTGGTGCGTTGGCCGACCATATGTCGCGCCAGGCGCTGTTCACCGGCTGCGCGGTGACCTTGATGGTGTCCAGCCTGGCGATCCCCCTGCTGCTGGATACGCCGGTTATCTGGCCGCTGTGGGTGTTGTTCGGGGCCAGTGCCGGGGGCTTGTTCACCTTGTCGCTGATTCTGATCGGCGAGCGCTATCGCGATGATGCACTGGTGCGGGCCAATGCCCATGTGGCGCAGCTTTGGGGTATTGGCTGCCTGCTCGGGCCGTTGCTGGCGGGGGCGGGGAGCCAGTGGGTCAGTGGGCACGCATTGCTGTGGCTGATGGCGGCGGGGGCGGCGGGGTTGGTGTTGCTGACCCGGCGGCCTGGGGCGTTTGAGGTTGCGTCTGCCTGATCGATTTTGGGGCCGCTTTGCGGCCCATTCGCGGGGCAAGCCCGCTCCTACAAAAGCGCCCGCGGCAATCGCGATTACAACATCTTCTCCAACCCCACCGCCTTGCTGATCCAGGCATTGAACCGCCGCCAGATACCCCCAGGCTCGGCGGTCAGCATATGCCGCTGGCCATTGTCCTCGGTTGCCCACACCAGCTTGCCCCCCACCAGCTTCACCTGGTAACTCAACGCCGGCGCCATGCCCTGCAAGGCCAGGGCGCGGGTGTACTCGGCCAGCTCCGGGCTGTCCACCAGCACGCCAACCTCGGTGTTCCACAGCACCGAACGCGGGTCGAAGTTGAACGAGCCGATGAACGTCTTGTGCCGGTCGAACACCATCGCCTTGCTGTGCAGGCTCGAATCCGAGCTGCTGCCATGCAGCCCCAGGCGCGAAGGTGGCGGCGCGCCCGGTTGGCGGCGCAGCTCGAACAGCTGCACGCCATGCTCCAGCAAGGCCCGGCGATAGGGCGCGTAGCCGCCGTGTACGGCCGGCACGTCGGTGGCCTCCAGGGAATTGGTCAGCAGCTTCACCGAGGCACCGGCATCGGCGCGGCCGGTCAGGTACAGGAGCCCCGGCTCGCCCGGCACGAAGTAGGCTGAAACCAGAATCAGCTCGCGGTGCACGCTGGCCAGGTCCGGTGCCAGTTGCTGGCTCAGCAGCAGCTGTGGGTCTGGCTCGTCGTCGGCCAGCACCTTGCTTGGCGCATCCCACAACGCCTGGGCGTGGGCCCAGATCAACTCGTTGCGCCACACATCCAGGCGTGGCTGGGTCTGGTAGGCCATCAGCCGTTCATACAGCGCCCTGCGCTGCACCCGCGCCTGGGCCAGCGACACTTCCAGGCGCTGGCGGCTGGCGCGCAGGTCGTCGGCATCGGGCTTGCGCCAGAGGAAATCGCTGATCGGCCGGCTCAGGGCGGTGTTCCAGTACTGGTCGAAGCTGTGCCCCAGCTGCTCGGCCACCGGACCCACGCCCAGCAGGTCGATGTCGGTGAAGTTGAGGTTGGGCTCGGCGTCGAAGTATTCGTCGCCCAGGTTGCGCCCGCCAACGATGGCCATGCTGTTGTCCACCAGGAACAGCTTGTTGTGCATGCGCCGGTGCTGGCGCGACAGGTTGAACAGGCGGCCCACGGCACGGGTGGCGCCGGTGCTGCGGCCCAGGTTCAGCGGGTTGAACACGCGAATCTGGATGTTCGGGTGGGCGGCGAGGGTGCCCATCAGGGTGTCCAGGCCATCGCTGGTGGTGTCGTCGAGCAGGATGCGCACACGCACGCCACGGTCGGCGGCACGCAGCAGCTCATGCACAAGCGCGCGGGTGCTGAGGCCGTCATGGACGATGTAGTACTGCAGGTCGATGCTTGCCTGGGCGTTGCGGATCAGCTCGGCGCGGGCGCGGAACGCCTCGTTGCTGTTGGGCAGCAGGCGAAAGCCCGAGCGCCCCGCGTAGGGCGCAGCCTGGCGCAGTACCGAACGGCCGAAGGCCGACTCGTTGGCAGGCAGCGCCTGGCTGGTCAGGCGGGGCGTGTCGACGCTGGCGCAGCCACTGAGGCCGAGCAGCAGCAACAGCAGCAGAGGCAAGGCTCGCTGGAGTCTCAAGGGTGGGTCGTCCTGTACGGCTAAGCGCTTGGGGGTTGGACTACAAAGGGCGGCGCAAAGTTACGCCGGCCCGTGGTCTTCATCCAGTAGACGAAGGGCGGTTTCACCCACCTTGCGCACCGCTGCCTCGATCTGCGGCGTGGGCCGCGCGGCGAAGTTCATGCGCAGGCAATGGCGGAACTTGCCCGAGGCCGAAAAGATGCTGCCCACGGCAATCTGCACGCCCTGCTCCAGTAAAGCGCGGTTCAGCCGCAGCGTATCGAAATGTTCCGGCATTTCCACCCACAGCATGAACCCGCCCTGGGGCCGGCTGACCCGGGTGCCTGGCGGGAAGTAGCGGGTCACCCAGTCGCTCATCAGGTCACGGGCGCGCTGGTACTGGCTGCGCATGCGCCGCACATGGGGCTGGTAGTGGCCGCCGGCGATGAAGTCGGCGATCGCCAACTGGGGCTGGCTGGCGGTGCTGCCGGTGCTGATGTACTTCATGTGCAGCACCCGCTCCAGGTAGCGCCCAGGGGCCACCCAGCCGATGCGCAGGCCGGGCGCGAGGGTTTTGGAGAACGAGCTGCAGAGCAGCACGCGGCCATCGTCGTCGAACGACTTCAGGGTGCGCGGGCGTGGGTAGGTGTAGGCCAGGTCGCCATACACATCGTCTTCGAGAATCGCCACGTCGTAGCGCTGGGCCAGGCTCAGCAGGGCCTTCTTGCGCGCCTCGGGCATGATGTAGCCCAACGGGTTGTTGCAGCTGGGGGTGAGCTGGATGAGCTTGATCGGCCACTGCTCCAGGGCAAGCTCCAAGGCTTCGAGGCTGATACCAGTGACCGGGTCGGTGGGGATTTCCAGCGCCTTCATGCCCAGGCCCTTGAGGGTTTGCATGGCGCCGTGGAAGCTTGGGGAGTCCACCGCGACGATGTCGCCCGGCTGGCACACCGCGCGAATGCTGCACGACAACGCTTCATGGCAACCGGTAGTCACCACCAGGTCGGCCGGGCCCAGGAGGCAACCGGAGTCGAGCATCAGCCGGGCGATCTGTTCGCGCAGGGCCAGGTTGCCATGGATAGTGTCGTAGTACAGGCCTGGCATGTCCTGGCGGCGGCTGAGCTGGGCCAGGCTGCGCAGCAGGGGCTTGAGGCTGGGGCTGTCGATGTCGGGCATGCCCCGGCCGAGCTGGATCACGTCCTGGCGCGGGGTGCTGCGCACCAGCTCCAGCACCTGTTCCCATTGCGAGATGTCCACCGGGCGCTGGGCGGGGCGGCTGACGGCGGGCAGGGCGGGCAGTGGGCGATGGTCGCTGACGAAATAGCCGGACTTGGGCCGTGGCGAAACCATGCCGCTGTCTTCGAGCATGCGGTAGGCCTGCTGTACGGTGCTAAGGCTGACACCGTGCTCCTCGCTCAGGGCACGTACCGAGGGCAGGCGCTGGCCGGGGCGGTAGAGCCCCTGCTCGATGCGCGCACCCAGCAGTTCAGCGAGGTTCAGGTAGAGGGTCACGGCATACTCCTGGTTGTTATTGTAGGAAGCGACCAGTACAGATGCGCTGAAAATACAGCATTCAGCTGCAGAACGGCCAATTCTGTATGGGAATAATAAGCCGGTATTGGATCTGTATTGGCGATGGCGCGAACGCGCATGCTGTCCCCACGGTTACACACTGAATGGGAGAGAGCAGCGATGGGTGGCATGAGCGATGTACGCTTGCAACTGTTGGCCAAGGAACTGGACGCCGGGCAGCAGACCAAGGTTTTCAGCGCGCCGGCAGGGCTGGGCGTTGTGGGGCTGATGCTGCATCGCTGGCACACCCGCCGCGCGCTGCTGGAACTTGACGATGACCAACTGCGGGACATCGGCCTGAGCCGCCAGCAGGCAAGGGAAGAGGGCCGCAAACCCTTCTGGAAGGACTGATAATCTGGCACCCGCGCGGCCCCTGTAGGAGCGGGCTTGCCCCGCGAACACCGGCAAAGCCGGTGCCAGCCAGCGCGGTAGGGCACCGGCTTCA